>CAYLPA010000017.1:19526-26673 GCA_964385385.1 uncultured Saprospiraceae bacterium
TTTTCAAGTCCTGCTTTTATTATATTTTTCTGTAAATTTTGTGCATAAACATCGGTTTTATCTCCTGCAATTATTAATTTTAATTCAGGTAATTGAGTTAAAAAATCAACAAGAACATGAAAATTCTTTTTTGCCTTAATCACTCCAATTGTAAATAAAAATTCTCCTCCATTAAAAAATGTCGGTTTTTCAGCATCATGAAACTCATCTAAATCAACCCCATTATAAATAACCTTAAAGGGAATATCAGGAATATTAAAATTTTGCTGAATTGCTTTTTTTGTATATTCAGAAATTGCAGTTATTGCACTTGCACGATTTATTTTATTTTGAAGTTTTAATAATCTTTTATTTGCTTTTTTAGGTGTTTTTTCTTCTAAAAAATTCAAATCGTGAACAGTTAAAATATAAGGTGTTTTTGTGTCAGAAGGAAAATACGGAGAATCCTGATGAATAGAATGCCAAATATTATATTTTTTGCAAAATTTTGGAGAAAGCTGTCTTTTAAATGATACTTTTTCATAAAGCACTGAATCACCAAAGAAATTTTTATACTCTTTAGGAATTAAAAAACATAATTCAAAATCATCATATTTTATTTTACTGATAGCTTTTCCAAAAGACAAAGATACTTGCCCTAATCCGCAATAAGGGTTTTTAAGTTTTGATAAATCTACTAATATTGTTGGTTTCCTCACTTATTGTTTTTTTGTTCTGAATACAAATTTTTTAATTTTTTATATTTAAGAAAAGTAGCATTAGCTGAAATTTTACAAATTATAAATCCATAATACCCATCTAAGAATCCTAAATTAAAAAAATAATCTCGTAAAAATTTTATTATCGGACTAAAAATTAATTTAATATAATTCGGCTTTTTCCCTTTTAATAATAATTCTCTTGCAGAAATGTCTGTAAATTTATCTGTCTGCTTAAGATGATCTAAAATAGAATAATATGAATAATGAAAAATATCACCTTCCAAAAAAATAATCTTAGCCTGTTTTTCCATTATATATTTGTCGTGAGGATTAATACCCTCCCATTTTCCTTTTCGGCTATCCCAAAGTCGTAATTTTGTGTCCGGATACCATCCACAATGTTTTATCCATTTACCACAATAGTTGGTCATACGGTTCATTTTATAACCATCTCCTTGCCAATTTTCTTTAACTTTTAATATTGATTTCTGTAATTTTTCCGATAAAGATTCATCCGCATCTAAGGATAAAATGTGTGGATATTTTGCCTGAGTGATTGCAAAATTCTTTTGCTCAATATGCCCAAGGAATTTTTGTTTTACAAATCTTGCTCCTTTTGATGTTGCAATTTCCTCGGTTCTATCATTTGAAAAAGAATCCACTATTATAATATCGTCTGCTAAACAAAGAACAGAATCAATACATCTTCCAATGTTTTTTCCTTCGTTAAAGGTAATAATAACAACAGATAATTTTATCATAAGAAATTACTTTTTCCAAAAAGCAGGAGTTAAAATAATCAAAACAGTAAATATTTCAAGTCTTCCCAATAGCATTAAAAATGAAAGAAACCATTTGCCAACAGAAGGAATTGCAGCATAATTTCCAGTTGGACCTACATCTCCAATTGCCGGTCCAATGTTTCCCAATGAAGCTATTACAGACCCCATTGCACTATTTAAATCAAGTCCTAAAAATGACATTACAAGAGTTCCGAATGCAAATATTATCATATAGAATAAGAAAAACGCTAAAATGTTTAAAATTATTTCTTGAGGAATAGATTTTCCGTTAAACTTAACAGGAATAAAAGCTCGTGGATGAATTAATCTCTTTAGTTGAACTGCACTATTTTTAAACAAAAGCAATTGTCTCATTGCTTTAATACCACCACCTGTCGAACCTGCACATCCTCCCGTAAACATTAACAGGAATATTAAAAACCAAACATAATTTGGCCACAGAAGATAATCTGATGTTACAAAACCTGTTGTAGTTACTATTGAAACAACCTGAAACAACGAATCTCTAAAAGCTTTCTCGAAAGCTGTGTTCCTTAGGATTATCATAGAAATGGTAATAATTACAGTAGCAATAATTATTAACAGCATATAAAAACGAAATTCTTCATTTTTCTTAAGCTTATCAAATTTCCCCATTAAAGCAAAATAATGAAGCGTAAAATTGGTTCCAGCTAAAATCATAAATATTGCTATAACATATTGAATATAGGGAGAAAATCCCATAATACTATTATTTTTAGTTGAGAATCCACCAGTTGCCATGGTTCCAAAACTATGACATAATGAGTCAAAGAAATCCATACCTCCAAAGAGAAGGAATACTGTTTCAACTATAGTAAGAAGTATATAAATCCCCCAAAGTCTTTTTGCAGTTCCTGTTACTCTGGGATGTAATTTGTCAGGTGTTGGTCCGGGAACTTCAGCAGCAAAAAGCTGCATTCCACCAATACCTAAAATAGGCAAAATGGCAAGAGATAAAACAATAATTCCCATACCGCCAATCCAATGAGTAAGACTTCTCCAAAACAGCAAGCCTTTTGGAACAGATTCAATATCTGTCAATATTGATGCTCCGGTTGTTGTAAAACCCGACATCGTTTCAAAAAAAGCATTTGTATAGTTTGGAATAGCTCCATTTAACACAAAAGGCAATGCACCGAATATCGAAATTATTATCCATGCAAATGTTACAATAATATAACCTTCTCTTTTGCCTAGGTTTTTATTTTTATTTTTCCTGGTAAAGAACCATATTATGAGCCCTGATAAAGTTGTAATTATTCCTGATAGAAGAATGTCAAAAAAATCGCCACTTTGGAAATAATAGGAGAAAGGAAGGCAAAGCCACATAAAGAAACCTTCAATTATTAATAGTAGCCCTAAAACTTTAATAATTAGCTTGCCGTTTACGTCTTTCCAATTTCGCATTATTTAATAGAGTTTTCTATTTATAAATTTCAAATATCTGATAATTTATAATAATTCCATCATATTTTGGAATAAAAATATTAATTGAATAGTTTATCAACTTTATGAATTGCACTAGGAAGAGAAAATACAACAACTTTATCATTTGCTTGAATCTGAAAATCACCAATAGCAATATGGCTTTCTTCATTTCTAACAATTCCACCAATTATCGCATCTTCGGGAAACCTAAGTTTACTAATCGGATGTTTTGTAATTTTTGATTTTGGTTTAACCACAAATTCTAAAACCTCTGCTTCAACACCATTCAAACATTTTATTGATGTAACTTCGGCCCCCATTGTAAAACGGACAATATAGCTTGCCGTAATAAGTTTTTTATTAATGATGGTATCGATTCCCATATTTTGAGCAATATCAATATAGTCAATGTTTTCAACTAATGCAATTGTTCTTTTAACTCCATATTTTTGAGCAAGAAGGCAAGTAAATATATTTGTTTCGGAATCGTTTGTAACTGCAATAAAAGCATCAACGCCATGAATTCCCTCGTCTTCAAGTAATTCAACATCTCTGGCATCACCATTAATTATCAAAGTTTTTTGCAATTGGTCGTTCAATAGATAACAACGTTCTTTGTCTCTTTCTATTAATTTTATGTTTAGTTCTTTTTCCAGATTTAAGGCGGTCATCCTTCCTATTCTGCCACCTCCAATTATCATTACATCGTTTATTTCTATTTTGGTTTTTCCTCCTAATTTCATAAGAGTATCAATTCCGTGGGGTTTTGTAATAACATAAGCAAGGTCATTAGTAAGGAATTTGTTATCTCCCTTTGGAATAATCGTTTTTCCTTTTCGGTGAATTGCAACAGCTCTAAAATCCAAATGAGAGTGCTCGCTTGCAATCTCTTTTAATGATTTGTTTATTACTTGGGCTTTTTCATCCAACTTTATAAGAAAAAGCGATAATTTCCCTTTTGAGAAATCAAATATTTCTGTGGCTGCTGTTTGGTTTAATAATTTAGTAATTTCGTTAGAGGCAATTCCTTCGGGATTAACAATTGCATCAATTCCAAGGTCTTTAAAAATTTTTTTATTTTCTTTATTTAAATATTCCGAGTTATTTACTCTTGCAATTGTTCGTTTTGCTCCTAATTTTTTAGCTAATATCGAGGTTACAATATTGGTTCTTTCGTCATGTAGAACAGAAATAAAAAGGTCTGCATTTTTTACATTTGCTCTTTCTAAAACCGATATCGATGTTGAATCGCCGGCAATAGTCATCAAATCGGAATGCGACTCTAATAATTTTAATAATTCCTGATGAGGGTCAACAATGGTTGTATTATGATATTCATTTGAAAGAAGTTTGGCTAAATGAAAACCAACTTCTCCATCTCCTGCAATTATAATATTCATTATACTTTAGTTTATAAGTAATTTGCGAAAGTATTAAAAATTACAAATTTAGTATAGTTCTGTATTAAAAAATATTTTACAAAATATTAATATATATTTTTACTATATTGTTTTGAATTTGTTACAATTAATAAAGAAAATTATTATATGGAAATCTTTTAGCATGTATCTTTTTTAATTTTCTATATAATAACTTTTTTAAGTCTTGAATATTAGCATTTTCTTTTGCGGAAATAAAAACACAAGGATTGTTTTCTTTTGCCATCCATGTTTTTTTTAATTCTTCAAGATTTAATTTTTCTGAATCATCATTTTGAGATTTTAATAAATCAATTTTATTAAAAATCATAATAATGGGCTTGTCCGCAGAATTGATTTCAGCAAGTGTTTGTCTTACCACATCTATTTGTTTCTCAAAATCAGGATGTGAAATATCAACTACGTGAGCTAAAATATCGGCTTCTCTGACTTCGTCTAAAGTTGATTTAAAAGATTCAATAAGCCCGTGGGGTAATTTTCTAATAAAACCAACGGTGTCAGAAAACAAAAAAGGAAGATTTTCAATTACTACTTTTCTCACTGTAGTATCAAGAGTTGCAAATAATTTGTTTTCGACAAACACATCAGACTTGCTTAGCCGATTCATAATTGTTGATTTTCCTACATTGGTATATCCAACCATTGCAACACGAACCATGCTTTCCCGATTTTTTCTTTGAGTGTTTTTTTGTTTGTCAATATGAATTAATTTCTTTTTTAATTTTGAAATTTTATCGCGGATAATTCTTCGGTCGGTTTCAATTTCTGTTTCTCCGGGACCTCTTAAACCTATTCCTCCTCTTTGTCGTTCAAGGTGAGTCCACATTCGGGTTAGTCTTGGTAAAAGATATTGGTATTGTGCTAATTCAACTTGTGTTTTGGCGTGTGCAGTTTTTGCTCTTCTAGCAAAAATATCCATAATTAAATTGTTGCGGTCTAATATTTTACAACCTAAAGCTTTTTCGATATTTCTGATTTGTGATGGACTTAACTCGTCATCAAAGACAGCTATGTCAATTTTTTCTTCTTTAACATAAATACTGATTTCTTGAAGTTTTCCTGAGCCAACATAAGTTTTTGAATCAGAAGCTTCGATTTTTTGAATAAAGTGTTTTTTGGAAATTCCACCTGCAGTTTCAACGAGAAAAGCTAATTCTTTTAAGTAATCTTGAATTTGATTTTTGTCTTGTTTGCTTGTAACAAGACCAACCAATATTACTTGCTCTTTTTTTTCAGAAGTGTTTGTATTATTTTGCATTAATTCCTTTAATCATTTGATTTTCTTTTTTTTGGGTTTTGCTTTTCTTAAAAGATAATATATTGAAATTGCCATAAGTAAAATATATTCAACATATTTGAAAGAAATTAAAGACTCGGAAATTATTGTCAGCAAAAAATATAGGCTACCGATAAATATAATTAGAAAACCAACAATTTTAAAATTATTTTTTTTAACAAGCACCACTCCCATAGAAATAGCAATAAATAGAATAAATTTGAGAACACCTAACAGACCACTAATAAATTTGCTTTCAAAAAATGAGCTTTCCTGATTATAGTAAAATATTTTAAACAGGAATAAAACTATAGTTATTTTTAATATCCATTCGGTTACAAGCGAAATATTACTTTGTGTTTTCATGGCAATCCTAATTATTTTAATATAAACACAGAAAATTCAAATGTATAAAAAAACATATTATTAAAAAAGAACAAATAATTAAAATTTTCTGAATCCAATAATTTTCCTGACATCTTTAATAGTCTGAGAAGCGCTGATTCTAGCTTTTTCAGCACCTTGCTCGGCTACTTTTCTCAAATAATTATCATTCGCCGAAAGTTCATTTATTTTTTCTTTTATTGGTGCTAAAAAAACAATAACGTCTTCGGCAAGTTGTTTTTTTAAATCACCATAACGAATTTTACAATTATTATATAAATCATTAAAATGTAAAAAGGTGTCTTCTGGTGAAACAGCTTTCATAATTTCAAAAATATTTTTAATGGGTTCGGTTTTTTCCTGATTTTTCTCAGTTGGACCAGCATCAGTAACCGCTCTTAAAACTTTTTTTCTAATAGCTTCAGGCTCATCAATTAAAAATATTGCATTATTACCATTTTCTGTTTTACTCATTTTGCCACTACCATCCAAACCGGGAATTTTAACAAGATTCTCTCCAAAATTATATGCAACAGGTTCAGGAAAATAATCGGTTTTATAAATACGATTAAAACGTCTTGCAAAAGTTCTTGTTAGCTCAAGATGTTGTTTTTGGTCTTTGCCAACGGGGACTTTGTGGGCTCTATGAATAATAATGTCGGCAGCCATTAGGGTCGGATAAGTCAACAATCCTGCATTAATATTATCTGGTTGATTTCTGATTTTTTCTTTAAATGAAGCAACTCTTTCTAATTCGCCCAAATACGCATTCATGTTAAGCAAAAGATAAAGTTCTGCTGTTTCGGGGAGGTCACTTTGTATGTAAATCGTTGCAATATCAGGGTCTAATCCTGATGCTAAATATTCAATAAGTACATTTCTTACATTTTTAAATAAATCCTCAGGAGTTGGATGTGTTGTTAAAGAATGATAGTCGGCAATGAAAAAAAAGCAATTATTTTCATGCTGCATTTTAACAAAATTCTGTAATGCTCCCAAATAGTTACCCAAATGAAGATTTCCTGTAGGTCTTATTCCGCTTAATACTGTTTCCATAAATGCAAAATTACATAAAAATTCTTTTCTGTATTTTTT
>CAYLPA010000018.1:0-26233 GCA_964385385.1 uncultured Saprospiraceae bacterium
TGGAAATATTTACAATAAATTGAGTGTCGCCACTTAGTTCAGCACTTTTTTCTATGATTCCGTCTTTGTTTAATAGAAATATTTTTTTTGCTTGCTTCGATACACATCCTATTAAAGGTCCATCAGATGAGTTTGAAATATAAACCGGTTCAAAGCTAATTTCGTCTTCAAATTCATATTTAAAGATTAGTACTTTTTTATCGTTATAAACAAACAATTTGTTGTTATCAAGATAAATAAAATCTTTAGAATCATCATTATCAAAATCTTTATAAAGAAAATAGTGATTGGGAGAAAACTCATTAATAAATGATTTTTCAACTTCTCCAACATTTGAGACAACAACGATTCTTCCGGTTTTGTCAGTAGTGAACATTTTGTTTTCGCCATCGAATTTTTCCATAAAAAATTCTGTATTCAAAGCATTTGTAAAAGCTAATTCGGCTTCTATTCTTGGCTCTCCACGGCGATTACAAAAAATTACATTGCCAAGAGTGTCGCTAATAATAACAAAATCTTTTCCTTTGAATGACAGGTATTGAATTGGTTTTGTAATTATGGTAGAAATTTCGGGAGACTCCCACCCTTTTGTTATTGTTCCATCAGTTTTATAATTATAAATTTTCTTGTTGGCACATGCGACAATCAACCGATAATCTTTGTTCTTTTCATAATCAATAACTGCAATTCCATTTGTTGCCTTTGTTTCTAATTTTATAGGATAATTTTCAACAATATTGCCGTTTAAGTCAATAAGATAAATAAAATTTTCAGTGTTAAAAAGATATTGAAGTTTGCCATTATTAAAGCAGTCAATCAAATGAACTTTGCTCAAAGGTTTTTCTGCTATTTGAGTTTTCCACGATATTTTCCCGTGATTATCCAACATATACATATTGTTGGCAACATCGAAAACTAAGATTTTCTTTGAATTTGTTCTGTGGTCTAACACAAAATAAGGTCCTTTAAAAATCGGAGCATCAACAGCAGTTTCCCACGAAGAAATGCTATCTTCTTTAAATGCAGAATTATACCATAAATTCAGATTTGTGTAAAACAGTTTTTTTTCTGAGATAAATTGAATTCCTATGGCATCGAAATTCCTGAAGTTTTGTGCATAATTACTAAGCATTTCTCCATATTCATCGTTCAAATAATTTTGAAGAAAATCAATAGATTTTCTAATATTACAATACAAATAAATGTTTGCCTTGCCCGAAATATTATTCGAAAATTTATCATATTCTTCACTTTTGCCAAGCGTTCTCTCAATCAAATAGGAATTAATGAAATCTCTTAATGCGGTTTCGCTGTTAGCAAAAACAATATAATCGGAAATCGCCGTATAATAGTTTGACTCCAGATTTTGATACATAGGTCCGAAAAACATTGGAAATATTGATGAAATATCAATTTTGTTTATAATAAAGTTTCTGTGAATTATTGTATCGGGAACATTATCTTTTTGTTCATTTATTGTCGCTGAAAGTTTGTCAAGAGATTGAAGTGCTTCTTTAACATCAATAGCTTTAAAAACTGCGTAAGTGTTTTCGCTATTGCTTTCTGATGATGAATTGCTAACTACGACAGCCATTTCGTTTTTAACCCACGACAACATGCTTTTTTCGAGATTTATCTTATATTTTTTATTTGCCCTTTCAATAAGATTTTCTTTATCATAAACTTTGTTTTTTCTAATCAAAAACTCTTTATATTCTGAGAAATATTTTTCGAAATCTTCGAAACCATTATAAAGAAAAAACGATGTGTTTTCCGGCAAAATATTAATAATATCAATTTTCTGAGCTTTCTGTTCTTTAAAAAGATTTAGCTGAAAATCGCCCGAATCGCTTGTAGAAGTATAACCATTAAGAATAATTGCATCATCTTTAATATTTAAATCCAGCTTCGACCAGAATGCAAAATCAAGAAGCGAAGAAATATTATTCCTGTGAGCAGGAGAAGAAAATTTTGCTATCAGGCGATAGAAATATTTAAAATTCACATAAACAATTCCATCAACATTTGCTGAAGAAATTTTCGCAAGCTCTTTATCATTTTCAAGATTATTGCCGCTTAGTAAAGTACTGATAGAATTTTTTACCAGCAAATCCGAGAAACTTCCTATAAATATTCCTTTGCAAACCGAATAATAAAATGGCTTTTCAAAAGCAGAAAGTTTTAACTTATAAACTGTTTTCCCTTTATGTTTTATTTTTGAAACAACTTTTTTCTCTCCAACAAAATCTTCTATCAGCGATTTCTGTCGGGTGTTTTGTAGGGCAACAAGATATAAACAATCGAATTTGTCATAACCCGAAAAATGAACTGAAACATAAACACTGTTATTTTCTATTATTCCCGACAATTTGCTGTTTACCGAAATTGATGAGTCGAGATAAAATATTTGTTTGTTTAATTTGTTAAAGGATTCAATATTACAGAGTTCTTTCCATAATAGATTTTTTTCTGAAACATCTTCATAAAGCCCCGATGACTTTTTTAGTTCTATTATAAGAGCCGAATTTTTAGGAATAGCATTAATTGCAGAAGCAACAGGTTCTTTCAGGATTTTATAATATTTATTGCCGAAAAAAATTATAAGACAAGCAACGATAACCGAAAGAGAAATAATCACAATTTTTTTTAATGATTTATTTTTCATGTGTTTAAGTTTTGTTATTTAACTGATTGTTTGACTTATAAATTCATTAAGTTAACAGTCTTTATCAGTACCTAACATGGAATGCCCATAATTTATTTATCTCTTTTGGTATACTTTTGTACATGGGCATTTCATAATAATTTAATTATTAATGATAGTCAGTAGATAAACCATAAATTCTAAATATTTTTTAATTAATCCAAAATTATAATAAAATTAGCAATTTTCAAATGAAGAAAATAAAACAAATTAACAGTTTAATGTTAATTAAAGTGTTTGAATTTTTTGGCAATATTTGGGAATTTGGAAAATTAAATATTTATGAACTTTATCAATTGAAAAAAAAATATTATTTTTGAGACTTATTATCAACTTATTTTACAATAATTGTTTTCTTTTTTTTATTTAATATCTTTTATACTATTTTTTATTAAAAAACAAAACAATTTAATTCAAGGGAAAAAATTAATATGGCTGAATTATTAACTATAAAAGAAGCCAGTAACTGGGCTACAACTTATTTAAAAAAAGACGTAACTACTTCAAATATTTCCTACCTAATTCAGTATGGACGAATTCCTAAAATTGGTGATAACGGATACACTCAAGTTGTAAAAGAAGATTTGATTAAATACTACGATAAAAACAATAAAAGCAAAGAAGAAAGGTGGAAAGGGAAATTAGGTCAAGATTTAAACTGGGCATTATCTT
Source organism: uncultured Saprospiraceae bacterium (assembly GCA_964385385.1). Lineage (GTDB taxonomy): Bacteria > Bacteroidota > Bacteroidia > Bacteroidales > CAYLPA01 > CAYLPA01. The sequence continues at coordinate 3,377 of CAYLPA010000018.1, forward strand.
TTTCTGAATACAAAGAATCTGAAACAACAAAACATGTCCACAGATTACACCCATATAAGGGAAAATTTATTCCTCAATTAGTTGAATATTTTCTGGATGAACATACTGATGATTTTAAAAAAGAAGTATTTTTTAGAAAAAGGAATACTATTTTAGACCCATTTTGTGGTTCAGGTACAACATTAGTTCAATCTAATGAAATAGGCATTAATGCAATTGGTATTGATGTATCTGCTTTTAATACTCATATTAGCAATTCTAAAATTGGAAAATATGACTTTTCAGACATTACTAAGACAGTAAAAATTATCTCTAAAAACTTAAAGGAATTTATTTCAAAAAGAAAAAATTCAGAGTTTGAAACCAAGTTGTTAGATGAATTAAAAAAGTTTAATGAAAAAAATTTCCCCTCTCCTGAATTTAAATATAAAGTTAGGCAAAAAGAAATTAACGAAAAACTTTATGGAGCCAACAAAGAAGCGGAATTCCTACCCATATACAACAATTTAATTAAAGAATATGGAATTAAGTTACGTCAAAACCAATCCAATAATTTCTTAGATAAATGGTTTATCAAAGTAGTAAGAGACGAAATTGATTTTGTTTTTGAAAATATAAAAAAAATACAAAATGTTCAAACAAAGCGGATTTTAAGTATAGTTTTAAGCAGAACTATTCGTTCTTGTAGAGCAACTACCCATTCTGATTTAGCTACTTTATTAGAGCCTCAGCTTACTACCTATTATTGTAAAAAGCATGGAAAAATTTGTAAACCTTTATTTTCTATTTTAAGTTGGTGGGAACGATATAGTGTTGATACCGTAAAAAGATTGGTTCAATTTAACAAATTAAGAACAGATACTACACAAATTTGCCTTACAGGAGACAGTCGGAACTTAGATATTACTTCTGAACTAAAAAAGAGAAATACTGCATTTGCTAAATTAGTTAAAGGTAAAAAGATTGATGGTATTTTCTCAAGTCCACCTTATGTTGGACTAATAGATTATCACGAACAACATGCTTATTCTTATGACTTGTTTGGTTTTGAAAGAAATGACGAATTAGAAATTGGTCCACTCTGTAAAGGGCAAGGACGGGAAGCAAAAGAAAGTTACGTCAAGGGTATTTCCGAAGTACTTATTAATAGCAAAAAGTATCTTAAAAAGGATTACGATATTTTCTTAGTTGCAAATGATAAAAATGGACTTTATCCAAAAATTGCTGAATTAGCAGGAATGCAAATTGTTAATCAATATAAAAGACCGGTTCTTAATAGAACGGAAAAAAACAAAGCAGCATATGCTGAGATTATTTTTCATTTAAAAGAAATTTAGTATGAAAATAGGTTTAGAAGAATTAATGTAATAAAATGGCTTTATCAAATAATCAAAAACAAAAAATAAAGGATTTGCTTTCGAGCAAAATTGAGAAAAAATTAAAATCTTACGGTCGAGAAACTACTTCAATGCCTTTTTTAGCACGCTTGATTCAAGATAATGAAAAAATTGCAGCTTATTCCTTTATTCATTCTATGGCTACAACTCTTGGTATGTCTATTTATGAAGATGTGTCTGTTATCTTAGCATCTGAAAATTCAGAAGAATGTTTTAGAAACTATGGTGTTGGTGGTGCAATTTCAAAAAATCAAAAATCAGTTATCGGCAACATTGTTGCAAAACTTAGAAACGGAGAAAGAGAATCAAATATTGAAGAAGAAAGAAGAGAAGTTTTAGAAGCATCATCAGAAAATGGTGAATTTCAAAAATCTGGAAACATTGCTGACTTTTATATGAAAAGAAATGGCAAGGAATATTACTTTGAAATCAAAACAGTAAAACCCAATATTGATGTATTTGAGAAAAGTAAAACTAAACTTTTAGAATGGATTGCAAGAAGAAGAAAACCTGTAAATGTATTTTTAGCTTTCCCTTATAATCCATATCATCCAGAACCTTATTCAAGATTTACAGAAGTTGGAATGATGGATGTTCCTAATGACTTTTTAATTGGCGATGAATACTGGGATTTTATTGGAGGTAAAGAAACATTTCCAGAATTACTTAAAACTTTTGATGAAGTTGGCAAAGTATATAAAGAACAACTTAACATGAAATTTAAACAAATAGCTAAAGAAAAAATGAATTCCTATTAGACTCACCACTCCCTTTAGTCTCCAAATCCTAAAAACAAACATAACATTCCCAAGCAGCGACAATTTATTCTTTAAATATTTTTAACTTTCATCAAATTATCTTATTTTTGATAAATAAAAAGTTTTTTTACAAAAACCGTTATTCCGAATTAAATACTGAAATAATATTAATCATTAAATAATAATTAACATGAAAAGAATTTATTATCTATTTTTCCTAATTTTCGCTCTGCTTTTATTTGTGTTGTATTCTTCTTTTAAAAATAATGATTCAAAACTAACAATGAAAAAAATGAAAAAGATTGAAGTAGAAAGTCAAGTACCAATTTTCTCTCTTCCTGACCAAAATGGAATTGTTTTTAACATTAAAGATGTTGTAAAGAAAAAGAATTTGGTAATTTATTTTTATCCAAAAGACGACAGTCCCGGATGCACAAAAGAAGCCTGTTATTTTCAGGACCAGTTTGAAGGTTTTAAACAAGCTAATGCTATAGTAATAGGAATTAGTGGACAATCAGTAGAAAGTCATAAAATATTTGCCGACAAATATAAGCTGACCTATACTCTGCTTAGTGATAAAAAAAATAAAATTCGTAAGCTGTTTGGTGTACCAACTAATTTTTTAGGATTTATTCCCGGACGTGTAACTTATGTTGTTGACAAAACTGGCAAAGTAATTTATATGTTTAATTCCCAATCTAATCCCACAAAACACGTTGACGAAGCTTTACGGATTTTGAAAAACTTAGATTAATAGAGAATTTAAGAATAATTAATTTGTAAGACAGCAAAATGAGCAGCAAGAGTGATATAAAATTACATGATGAGTATGCAAAAGATTATGATTCTTTGGCAAAAAAGTACAACAGCCACATGCATGCACTCCTTTTTGGAATGTGTTATGAATATATTAAACCTGGCGATTCTCTTCTGGATATTGGAATAGGCACCGGGCTTAGCTCTTTTCTTTTTGCAAAAGCAGGTCTGAACATAAGTGGATTTGACGGTTCCGCAGAAATGCTAAAAGAATGTGAGAAAAAAGGATTTGTAAAAGAAATCATACAACACAATATTCAGGATTTTCCTTTGCCCTATCCCGATAATATTTTTTCCATCATAGTATGCAACGCTGTGCTTCATTCTTTCGGTGATTTATTGCCAATTTCTAAAGAAGTTTATCGTATACTTAAACCCGGCGGAATATTTGTTTTTACAATATCATCTCTTACAACTGAAGATAAAGGATTAAATTGTGAAAATATGCCCGAATATATTAAATATATATCAGCTTGGAATACCACAGTTTTCAAACACTCTGACAAATATATTAATGAGATAGCACGAAAACTCTCCTTTAATATCTTAAAGGAACAGAAAGTTCTTACAGAAAGTGGTGATAAAAATACAGGAGATATTCTATTTAAAATAATTGTACTGCAAAAAAAAGCTTTTTGATAATTGTATGAAAAATTAATGTAATATAATCACAATCATTTTGTATAATATTAAAAATAAGAACTAATGGGGGGGAAATCTAAACAAAAAACAGAGAAAATGCCAGATATGGTATTTAAATTAATGATATTGACATATGAAATTATTGATTTTATATTTCCTTATGTTAAAAACAGGATTAAGAATTTTAACATTAAAGAAGAAATGACCGTAGTTGATTACGGATGTGGACCAGGCAGATATACAATTCCATTTTCTAAAATTGTTGGACAAAAAGGAGAAATTTATGCTGTTGACATTCACCAAATGGCAATAGAACAGGTGAAAAAGAGAATTAAAAAGTTTAATATTTCTAATGTCAAAACCAAGCTTGCTTCAGGTATTGATGATAATAAATACGATACCGGATTACCCGAAAAAATTGCCGATGTTGTTTGTGCTTTTGATATGTTTTTTATGATAAAAAAACCAACTGAATTTCTTGCTGAAACATCAAGAATATTAAAAGATGATGGTATTTTAATTATTGATGATGGGCATCAAAGCAGAAATACTTCAAAAGAAAAAATTAATAATTCTAACTTATTTGAAATCATTGAAGAGTCAAAAGACCACATGAAATTAAAGAAAAAATAAATTCAGTACGCTTGAAAATTAATAGTTATTGAACCAAAAATTTCCCGTTTCCAATTTTTTCATCTTTATCAAAAAGTTCAAAGAAATAAGTTCCTTTTGATAGCTCATTTCTACTCAATTCAATCTTATTATCTTTAACAATGTATGAAACTTCAATTCTCTTACCCATCATATCAACGCATTTCATACTAATATCAGAATAATGTTTTGTAGATAAAATTTTAATTATTGTTTTATCTGAAAATGGATTTGGATAAACAGAGATTTGATTTAAAGAAAATTTTTCATTTATTCCAACACCGTTAATATTTATATTCTTACAGTAAGCAGTACTTGAGCCTACAAAGTTTGTTGCTATCAGGCAAACATTATGAATTCCGTTAGTAGTAAAAGCATGAACAGGGTCTTGCATTGTTGAGGTTGCTCCTAAATCATCAAAATCCCAAAGCCATGAAGTTGGCGAAACTGATGATTTATCAGTGAATGCAATTATCGGCATATAAGTAGTATCGTAAGAAAAGTTAGCAGTAGGTAAAACTGTATTAATAATTACAGATTTACAAATTGAATCACTTCCTACCGAATTTGTTACTTTAAGACAAACATCAAAAGTGCCATTTTTTGGATAAGTATAAGTAGTATCTTGATGTATTGAAGTTACATTAGCATTATCAAAATCCCAAAACCACGTAGTTGGTGGACCCGTTGAACTATCACTAAACACTATAGTTGGACTACCTGAATCGTCAAAACCAAAATTAGCAACAGGCGGAATATCAACAATAACAGGCTTGCATATTGAATCACTTCCATTTTGGTTAGTAACTTTAAGACAAACATTATAAGTCCCACTTGTTGTGTAAGTATATGAAGGATTTTGTAATGTTGAAGTTGCACTACTATTATCAAAATCCCAATGCCAGGTGATTGGTAATCCTGCCGATTGATCTGTATAGACAATAGTTGGCATATTTGTATTATCAAAATTAAAATCAGCAATTGGTGGACTTTTTTCAACATTTAAACCCATTAAAAAGTCTTCAGTTTGAAGTGACCTATAACCTGCCCATCCACCACTAAGCACTTCATAAGTTCTCCTTGAAATAGGAGGAGTTTCGTCAGTTGCTATTCTAATACTTGCACTATCCATAAGCCAAAGCAGATAAACACCTCCACTATCAATTACAATATTTGATGACTGAGTTGGCACAACGGTATATTGAGTAAGTATGATATTTGCTGGTGGAACATAAACTGAGTCTAAAACTGTTCCGCCAATTCCGTTAATTCCATCATCATCGTAAATTATTGCATGAAAACCCACAGGTGATGTAGCATTGGAATATATATTAAATCTTGAACTTAGAATTTTTGCAGGATAAAATGGCGGCTCAATATAAATTGCAATCCCACCGTTTCCGCCGTTCCAGCCTAAATCTCCATCACGGACACCATCACTATAATCTAGAGTTACTGTTGAACTTGATGTATCAACAGCAATAATCTCTTGCTGAAGGCTATCATTACTTGCAACCATATCTCCAGTAATACCTGAAATCCATGTATTGAAACTATAGATTCCAGCTATAGAGGCCACAAATGTATTTGATAAAGTAACAGTCGTGTCCATTCCCATTGTTAATGCTGGTACTGTTGCAGTGCCTGAAGTTATTGGAGTTCCAGTTGCATTATAAACTGTGTCCATAACACTAAAACTACTTAAAGATTGGTTACCAAAATTTTTAATATTTGTTTTCAAGCTTAAAGGAGAAGATTGAGTTGGGATAAATATTCCAGCGTTTTTATCATTATTATTCCAATTAACCCCACCATCTGTAACAGCATATGTAACGGTTGAAGGGTAATAAAACTTATAAGTTGATAGTGAAGTTGGCAATAAATCTATTCGTGCTGCCAAACCAAGATTGCCAGTATTATTTTCAATACCAACAACATTATCTATTGGTAGTGTTACAGTTCCTGAACTTGTTGATAGATAGTTGTAAGTAATTGATTTATCAACCTTATTCAATATTATTTGAAAAGTATTACTTCCGGTATAACCTGATACTGAGTTAACCCAAAAGGGGACACCAATAAAACTTACACAAATAGTATCAGCATTAGCATAATAGTAACAAGCAGCAGGGTTTCCTGTTCCCGTAAAATTAAGATCGCCTAATAAGGGAGCAATCCAGTCATTTGCTCCGGAGCTCAATGGAACACTAACCGGAAATGGTGATGCAATATTTTGACCTGTGAAACTAATGAAACCATTCGAGCCAATCCAAAATTCAGTAACAGGATACCAATAAAACTGAAATCCTGTACAAGAAAATGGACCAACATAATTATCATCCATCAAACCTGTTACCTGAGTTCCAATACTTGTGATATCAAACCAACTGTAGGTGGGAGGACTAACAGTGTGACTGCTGTTTTTCCAAGTGTAGCCATAAAGGTCAGGGCCACCTGATGTCTGTGCATTTAAGTTCAAACACAGCAATGTTAATACTAAAATGTAAAAGATTTTTTTCATTTGAAATTATTATTAGTTAATAAAAAAGTTATTTTCTATTTAAAAATCGGGATTAAAATTACATAAAAAATCAAAATAAAACAAACTATATATATTTTTTTATAAAATTTCATAAGTTTGTAAGTTCAATTAAGGAAAGCTTTAAATTTTGAAAATCTTTCAAATTGTATTATTTTTGAGAATTATATCTTAAACATTAAGAAAATTTTAATAAAAAATTTAAGTAATAGAATCCCTTCAGTTCGGCTAAGCCTATAAACAAACTTTAGCGGTAATTAAAAAAACATAAAAAATGAAAGAAAAAAAGGATTTAAACTTAGCAGTTCTTATTGATGCAGATAATATTCCGTATTCTAATATTAAAGCTATGCTTGACGAGATTGCTAAACTTGGAACACCAACAATTAAAAGAATATATGGAGATTGGACAAAACCAACTGTATCGGGTTGGAAACCTGCCTTACTTGAACATGCAATAACTCCAATTCAACAATATAGCTACACCACAGGAAAAAATGCAACTGACTCAGCAATGATTATTGATGCTATGGATATTTTGCACAGTGAAAAAGTTGATGGATTTTGCCTTGTTTCCAGTGATAGTGATTTCACTCGCTTAGCAACCAGACTAAGGGAATCAGGCATGTTGGTTATTGGAATAGGAGAAAAGAAAACACCCAAACCTTTTATTGTTGCTTGTGATAAGTTTATTTATATTGAAATTATTAGCCATAAAGGAATTCCTAAAGCAAAAAAAGTAAGCCATTCAACTCCAGACGAAACAGCAAAAATAGATTCAATCGACAAGAAATTTATTCAGTTATTAAAGTCCACGATTGAAGATTTAGCTGACGATAATGGATGGACATTTCTCGCTGAAGTCGGTTCATTGATTATTAAAAAGAAACCTGATTTTGACCCTAGAAATTATGGCTTTCTTAAATTAACTCCACTGATAAAATCATTACACGAGCATTTTTATATTGATGAAAGAGAAGTTGAAAAAACCCATATAAAACATATTTATGTAAAAATTAAAGAATAATATATAGCTAAACACTACGTTAAAATATGTAATTTTCTAATCTCCAATTTTAGCTACTCATTCAAATTAATCTTTTGCCATAACAATTAGTTTCCTTGTTTGAACTCCAAGATTAGTATCAAATCTTACAAAATAAAATCCGTCAGGAATATCATTTAAAAGAAGCTGAAATTCATTATCATTTTTGTTTAATGTGAAATCCTTAATTAGCTGTCCTGAGATATTGAATAATTTTATGGAGTTAATTTCTGCTCCTGAAGTTTTTAGTGTAACTAAATCTTTTGCGGGATTCGGAAAAATAAAGCAATTGAATTCGTTTAGGCTGTTTTCTTCAACACCAACAGTTAAAAGTATATTAATTGTATCGCTATTCTGACAGCCATTAACATCAGTAATAACTACATAAATCTCATTATATCCCAGATTCAACTGTGGAGTAATAATTTGAGTTGTATCACCTGTTGACCAATTATAAGAAACAAATCCCTGACCTGCATCAAGTATTAAAAAGGGCATATATAAGGGCATATAAATAATAGTATCATTTCCAAGGTCAACAATTGGCAAAGGATAAACTGTTATAAAAGCTGTATCGCTTGTAACTGATGCAATGCTATTATTAGCCATACAATAATATTTTCCAGAGTAAGTTGTATCTGATGCAATAAATGTATAAGTGGAATTTACCGCTCCTAAAATACTTCCAGCATCATCAAACCATAAATAGCTAAAAGGACCGGGACCAGGACCGGTTAATTGTAAACTCAAAGTTACTGTATCACCAACACAAACATCTAAATCTGAAGGTTGCGAAACGAATAAAGGACTACCGTCATAATACTTAGTTAGAAATGCATCCCTGTCACCTGCAACGGTAAGTGTATCATTTGAAAAATAAGCAGTAGTACGAAAATCACCGGTAATGTATGCGACTCCAGATTCACTGATATCAATACCTTTTCCATAATCTGAAGAAGCACCTCCTGCAAGGTCCGCATAAATAATGTTTCCAAGATTATCATATTTCGCAATAAAAACATCATCACCTCCCCTTCCTGTATCAATAATTGTATTGAACTGAGCAATTCCATTTACAAAACCTGTGACATAAATATTTCCGTCTTTATCGCCATCAACATCAATTCCTTTATCCTGCTGCAAGCCACCCATAGTTCTTGCCCATAAAGCATTTCCTTGTGGATTATAATATACAACAAATCCATCTTTTGAACCATTAGTTATTATTGGAGCTGCAGGCGAGAAAGTAACAGTATCGAAGAAAGAACCTGTTACCGCAATATTATTAAGCGGGTCAACTCTCATACCATTCCCGTAATCATTATTATTTCCTCCACCCCTAACTGCCCAAGTGCAATTTCCTGAACTATCATATTTAACAAGAAAAACATCATTGCCACCTTGGGAAATTATTGTTTTGCTACCAAAATAAGCAGTATCCTTAAAAGCTCCTGTAATATATGAATTACAATAATCATCTGTTGAAAGTGAAGATGCCCAGGCATCGTAATCGCCGCCACCATTAGCAAGCCATAATAAATTTCCGCTTGGGCTATATTTGACAGTAAATACATTTTTAAAGTCAGGACTAATGATTGTATTTGTGCCAAAAACACAAGTATCCTGAAAATAACCTGTAACCAAAACATTCCCGTTCATATCACATTCCATCCCTTTTCCAATGCTTTTGCCCGGACCACTAGAAGTTTTTACCCATTGAAAATTACCTGTTGATGAATATTTAGCAACAAAGAAATTTTCAATGCTACCACCGGTAACTTGGGTTGTTCCAAATGTGGCTTGTGATTTAAAATGCCCTGTAACATAAACATTTCCTGTGAAGTCACAAGTGACTGCAAGACCTTCATCTTTAATTGTGCCTCCGGCAGTTTTAATCCAAATATTATTTCCGAGAGAATCATATTTTGCAACAAACATATCTTCCAGTCCATTACTGCTTATATTGGTAGTACCAATAGTTGCAGAACCACCAAATTTTCCGGCAATTATAATATCACCCATATGGTCAACTACAACACTTTCGGAAACGTCGGCTGAAGAGCTTCCAACTTTTTCTGTCCACTCCCATGATTGTGAAAATAATGTCTGGCATAAGAATACCAACAAACAAATGCTTAAAACTGTTTTTAGTGTTGTTTTCATAGATTTAATTTTTAAGGTGAATAATTTTAAAATTGATAAATTTTGATGATGTACAAATATATAAATTATTTTTCTTTGATATTCAAAAATTTTCTTGGATATTTAAAATAATGTTTCTATTTTTGACTTAATTATAGATATTATTAATATCTTGAATAACTCATATGTTAAAAATTTACAAATTCAATATTGCTGATAATCAGCAAAGCAAATACTAAAAGAGACAGAATTTTGTGATGTGGTTTTTTTGGATTTAGTATTATTTCTAAACAAAATAATTATAAACCTAAAAATTAGAACAAATGCAGGATTTTAAAGCAATCAAAAAAATTAAATCTAAAAGAATTAGCGTAATTCTACTATTTATTTTCACCATTCTACTTTCTACAATTCAAGCACAGCAAACAATTCCTACAACAGGTGCTGATGCAACAGGAACAGGAGGTTCTGTAAGCTACACAATTGGACAAGTAGTTTATATGACCAATTCGGGCATAAACGGCTCTGTTGCCGAAGGAGTGCAACAAGCTTACGAAATTTCGGTTGTAATTGGTATAGAGCAGGCAAAAGACATAAATTTATACTGCACGGTTTTTCCTAATCCTTCAAATGATTTACTTACTTTGAAAGTTGAAAATTATGATATTAAAAATTTATTATACCAACTTTTCGACTTAAGTGGTAAACTCTTAGAAACAAAGAAAATAACTTCCAATCAAACTTCAATAACAATATCAAACCTTCCATCTGGAACTTATTTGTTGAAAATCATTCAAACAAATAATTCCTTATCAAATGATTTATCCGCAAATCATAATTCTAAAGCCTATATTAAAACATTTAAAATTATTAAAAATAATTAAAACCAAAGATGATGAAAAAAACAATACTAGTAATTCTAACATTAACTATTTCCATTTCTGCTGCTTTTGCACAAATACCGGAAAAAATGAGCTATCAAGCTGTTGTAAGAGACAACAGCAATAATCTGGTTATATCAACAGTTGTTGGAATCCAAATAAGCATTTTACAAGGTTCAGCAACAGGTACAATAGTTTATTCAGAAACCCAAACACCAACAACCAATGCCAATGGTTTACTTACAATTGAAATAGGTGGTGGAACAGGATTCGATACTATTAATTGGGCAAGCGGTCCTTATTTTATAAAAACCGAAACCGACCCAAGTGGAGGAACAAACTACACAATTACAGGAACAAGTCAATTATTAAGTGTTCCTTATGCCTTATATGCAAAAACAAGTGGAAGTTCTATTCCTGGACCACTAGGACCAACTGGGGCTACTGGAAATATTGGTCCAACAGGAGCTGCAGGAATTGATGGTGCTACCGGTGCAATCGGAACAACAGGACTACAAGGTTTACAAGGATTGCAAGGTACAACAGGTGCTGTTGGTTCTCAAGGAATTCAAGGTACAACTGGGTCAACAGGTCCAATCGGACTACAAGGACCAACGGGAGCTACTGGAAATATTGGACCAACAGGTATTGCCGGAACCAATGGTGCTGCCGGTGCAACAGGTGCTACTGGAGCAATTGGTAACCAAGGACTAACTGGTCAACAGGGTTCAACCGGACCAACTGGAAATATTGGAGCAACAGGACCACAAGGTTTGCAAGGATTTCAAGGCATCCAAGGAAACATTGGTGCAACAGGAGCTGCTGGAAATGATGGTGCAGTTGGTGTTACAGGACCTCAGGGATTGCAAGGAAATACCGGACTACAAGGATTGCAAGGCATACAAGGTATTGCCGGAATTGATGGTGCTACCGGACCACAAGGGATTCAGGGTGTAGCAGGTAATAATGGAGCAACTGGTGCAACAGGTTCTGCTGGAGTTAATGGTGCTGCCGGAATAGCTGGAAACAATGGAGTAACAGGTGCAACTGGATCACAAGGAATAGTTGGAACAAACGGTGCAACAGGTACACAAGGATTGCAAGGCATACAAGGAAATACTGGCACAACAGGAGTTGCAGGAAATAATGGAGCAGTTGGAGCACAAGGAATAGCTGGAACAAATGGTGCTACTGGTGCTCAAGGATTACAAGGCATACAAGGAAACACTGGTACAACAGGTGTTGCAGGAAATGATGGAGCAGTTGGAGCAACTGGAGCACAAGGAATTGCTGGTGCAACAGGTGCTATTGGTGCTCAAGGAATTCAAGGTAATACAGGAGCTACAGGAGCAATTGGAGCAACAGGACAAACCGGTCCATTAGTTAGCGGAAGCACAGGACAAACTTTAAGACACAATGGAACTTCATGGGTTGCAAGCAGTGCTTTGTATAATGATGGAACAAAAGTGATGCTGGGTGCAGGAACATCAATTAATGAAATTTCCACTGATAATACTTTAGCCGGCAACAGCGATGATGCTGTGCCCACTGAAAAAGCGGTAAAAGCTTATATAGATGCATTGGAAGCAAGGCTGGCAGTTTTGGAAAATTATTTTTTATCAACACTAACCACTACTGCTATATCATCCGTTACAGGAACATCCGCTTCAAGTGGAGGCAATGTAACTAGTAATGGAAGTACAAGTGTTACCGCACGTGGTGTTTGCTGGAGTACCTCGCCCAATCCAACAACTGCCAACAGCAAAACCACCGACGGCAGCGGTACAGGTACCTTTACAAGCTCATTGACTGGATTGACCATTAGCACCACTTATTATGTAAGGGCTTATGCCACCAACACTGTCGGTACTTCTTATGGAAATGAGATTAGTTTTTCAACACCAACATTAGCAATTGGTGATAGTTATGGAGGAGGCATTGTTGCCTATATATTTCAAAGCGGAGATCCCGGTTATATTTCAGGAGAAACCCATGGCTTGATAGCAGCCCCATCCGACCAGAGTACAGGGATACAATGGTGGAATGGAAGTTATGTAGTAACAGGAGCAACGGCTACTGCATTAGGTACAGGAAATGCAAATACAAATACCATTGTCAGCGTTCAGGGAGCTGGAAGTTATGCCGCTAATTTATGTGCTGATTTGGATTTAGGTGGTCACAACGACTGGTATTTGCCCAGCAAGGATGAGTTAAACAAGCTTTATCTGAATAAAACTGCAATTGGCGGTTTTGTCAGTACGTACTATTGGAGTTCGAGCGAGTACCCTTACTACCTCGCATGGAGCCAGTTTTTCTACAGTGGCTCCCAGCTCTACAGCGGTAAGAGCAACCCGGCCTATGTGCGTGCGGTTCGGGCTTTTTAAAATTTAACTATTTAATAATTGCCGCGAAGCGGCCGAATTTTGTTAGGAACGAACGCAATATCGAGTTTACTCGAATATTGCTAAGAGACGACACAAAATCACGAAAGTAATTTTTTGCGAAAGGCGAGAGCAGGGCAGAACTTGTTCGAGATTTGCCGAGCCGGGCAAAAATCACTGCCAATACATCCTTCGGGATGATTGTAGAAATGCCAATTTTAAGCGTCATTGCAAAGTAGGAACGAAGAAGCAATCCATTGTTTTTATTGTGGAGATAATTCAAACGGATTGCTTCGCTATGCTCGCAATTATGTTGCAAGTAATGAGCAATCCAGACGATTGAAAAGATTCCGTCTGGACGGACGAAGCAAAGTTTCGCTAGTAAAATTTTCAAATATCTAACTTAAGCTGTTCGTTCAAATTAAAACTTCTGCGATGATAGGGAGTAATTCCGTATTTAATAATTGCATCTTTATGTTTTCTTGTGGGATATGCTTTGTTGTTTATCCAATCATATTCGGGGAATTCGCAGTGAATTTTTCTCATGTATTCGTCTCTATGGGTTTTTGCCAGTATTGAAGCAGCAGCAATAGAAAGAAATTTGCCATCACCTTTGATAATACATTCATGAGGAATGTTTTTGTATTGTTTGAACCTGTTTCCATCAATTAATAAAAATTCGGGTATTATTTTTAGTTTTTCAATAGCTCGGTGCATTGCCAGGATTGAAGCATTAAGGATATTGATTTCATCAATTTTAATATTATCGACAATACCAACGCTCCAGGCTATAGCATTTTCTTCAATAATTATGCGAAGTTCATCACGATTTTTTTCGGAAAGTTGCTTTGAATCATTCAATATTTCGTTTTCAAAATCATCGGGAAAAATAACAGCAGCAGCAAAAACAGGTCCTGCAAAACATCCCCTACCCGCTTCATCACAACCGGCTTCAATAAGTTTATTTGTAAATGATTTTTTTAACATCGGAAAATTAAAAAGCAAATAATTATACTATATTGAATTTATCTAAAAATATTGCTAACAGCATTATTGTAAACAAAACATTAACCCAGAATAATTTTTTTACATAAAAGAAATAATTAGCAATTATTACTGAAGCAGGAATAAATAATATTGTTGAATGAATGATGAAATTACTTCCTGCATAAACAAAAGAAAAAATCGTAAAAACTATAAACCAAATCAAAATAAGAGATAATTTCCTAATCTTTATAACTTTTTCATTCAATTTTAAGAGCAAATAGTTCAATGATAAAAGTAATAGAATCACAAAGCTTATGAGAAAAACATAAGCAAAAACAGAATAATCAGCAATTGGAGAATTGAAATTCATGAAAAACATCAGATAATCATCAACAAAAATTTCAAGTTTGTCAAACCAAAAATAATATACAATCAGGAAAAGATATGGAGTTATAAATCCTATTATAGATATTAGCCAGTTTCTCCATGTGTATTGACTAAAAACGAAGAAACTTATCCAAAACAGCAGTAAAAATATTGCCGAAGGAAGATAAAAAAGCGAAGCAATTGCAATAAAAAATCCTGCATTAAAAACTTGCAGAAATGGTTCTTCTTCGTCGTAGAAATGAAAAATTATCCTTAATGAGAGAATAAGAAAAAGATTAGAAAAAAGAACAGGTGTTATTGTCAATAGATTCGTTGAAGAACTCATTAAAATAAAGAAAATCAGCATTGGCAAGTAAGAGTTCCTTGAAATAAAATTTTCATTTCTGATGATAAAATTTAAAAATATTCCTTCGGATAGTAGAATTAAAAAAGCAAGTATGGTATTTATCCAATAATGATTTTCTAAGAGTTTATAAATTTGACCGAATAAAGGTGATGGATTTTCAGTTTTTACAATTTGCCCGGGATTAATAAACACATCAAGCCAAAGCAACAAACTAATTATTATCAGCAAAGATATTTGTTGAAAAGATATTCTCGTTCTAAAAAACTTTATAAACATAAGTATGGTAAATTCTATCTATTAAACTATCAAACATTTCTCTGTTATTTTTCAAATGTTTCTGCTAAGAATTTATTGGAAATAACAAAAAACAAATAACAAAAAAACAAATAATTTTCAATTTATCAATAATCAATTTCCAAAAATATTAATCTTAAAAATCGATATGTAAATATAGAGCATAAGACTCAAAAAAATTCACAAAGAAAATATAAAAATACAAATTGCAACTTAGTGAAAATTTGTGTTTTAGTGTCTTTGTGGCAAAAACATTCTTAACTCTTGATTCGCATTAATAACTATCGGACATTTCTCTGTTATTTTTCAAATTTCAATAAGTCTTGACCAAGGTCTTTTCTGTAGTATTTTTTTTCAAAATCAATAATTTCGGCATTTTTATAAGAATTTTCAAGTGCTTCAGTTAGTGTGTTTCCAAAAGAATTTATTGCCAACACTCTTCCCCCGTTAGTTTTAATAGTTTTGTTTTTCTCATCATAAATTGCTCCTGCATGAAATACCGTACAATTATCAATTTTATTCAAGCCGGAGATGATTTTCCCTTTTTCGTAAGACTCGGGATATCCACCAGAAACGAGCATTATTGCCACCGAATATCTATCATCGGTTTCAATAGTTTTCTTATCGAGATTTTCATCAGCAACTCCTTGAAAAAGGTCGAGCAAATCTGATTTTATTCTCGGAATGATTGATTCGGCTTCAGGGTCTCCCAATCTTGCATTATATTCAATTACAAAAGGATTTCCGTCAACATTAATTAAACCAAAATAAATAAATCCTTTATATGAAATTCCTTCTTTGTTCAAACCATCGACTGTAGGTTTTATAATCCTTTCTTCAACTTTTTCCATAAAATTTTCATCAGCAAAAGGAACGGGAGATATTGAACCCATACCTCCTGTATTTAGTCCTGTATTACCCTCTCCTATCCGTTTATAATCTTTAGCAACAGGAAGTTTTTTATAAGATTTTCCATCGGTAATAATAAAAACCGAAAGTTCAATACCTTTCAAAAAATTTTCAATAATCACCTTTTGACTTGCAAGTCCGAATTTGGCATCATTAAGCATTGAAGTGAGTTCATTTTTTGCTTCTTGGAGATTGTTCACAATAATAACTCCTTTTCCGGCAGCGAGTCCGTCAGCTTTTAAAACATAGGGAGGTTTCAATTTTTCTAAAAATTCAAAAGCTTGATGCAAGGAATTTTTATCAAAAGTCTGATAAGCCGCCGTAGGAATATTATTGCGTTTCATAAATGCTTTAGCAAAATCTTTGCTTCCTTCGAGTTGTGCTGCTGCTTTAACAGGTCCAATCACAGGAATTTTTTTCAACAAATTATCACTTAGGAAGAAATCGTGTAGCCCTTCGACCAATGGCACTTCAGGACCAACAACAAGCATATTAATATTTTCTTTGAGCACGAATTGTTTTATTCCTTCAAAATCATTAATTTTCAAAGAGACATTTTCGCCAATCATTCCTGTTCCGGCATTTCCGGGAGCAATAAATAATTTTTTTAATTTCAGGCTTTCATTCATTTTCCATGCTAAAGCATGTTCTCTTCCTCCGCTTCCTAATAATAAAATTCTCATAGACTTATATCTGGTTTATTGTAATTTTTGACTTACTTTTTAATTAATCATGGACAAAATGTTGCTCGTTTCTCGTAGCTCGTTTCTCGTAGCTCTTTTCTTGTTGCTCGTTTCTCGTTGCTCAATTTGCCTACTGCATTTTGCCTACTGCCTACTATCTCCTCTATTCCTGCAATTTACTTCCATAAGCTAAATCGCCTGCATCGCCCAATCCGGGAACAATGTATGACTTAGAAGTTAGTTCATCATCAATTGCTCCAACCCATAAAGTTACTTCTGTTCCGACAATATTTTTCTTAAGATAATTTATTCCCTGTACACTTGCAATAGCCACTGCAATATGCGTGTGTTTTGGTTTGCCACTGTTCAGCAAAGCTTTGTAGGTTAAAACAACCGAAGCTCCGGTAGCCAGCATAGGGTCAGAAATTATCAAAACTTTGTCAGTAAGTTCAGGGCTTGTTGTGTAATCAACCTGAATATCAAAATTACCATCTTTATAATAGTGTCTGTAGGCAGTAACAAAAGCATTTTCGGAATGGTCGAAATAATTCAAAAATCCCTGATGAGTAGCAAGACCTGCTCTTAAAATCGTGGCAAGAATAGGGTGTTGCTTAATAACTGACATTTTTGCCAGACCGAGAGGAGTTAAAATTTCTTTCTCTTCGTATTCTAATGTTTTGCTTATTTCATAAGCCATAATTTCTCCCAATCGCTCAAGATTCTTCCTGAATCGCATCCTATCAGTTTGGATTTTAGAATCTCTCACCTCTGAAAGGAAATTATTAAACAGTGAATCTGTATTTCCAAGATTTTTTACTTTCATAGAATAATCATTAATATTAAAAAAATTAGAATAATTTTCTGAATCCTTTAACAAACTTAAGTGCAAATTTCAACAAAAAAGGTAAATTATTTTTATAAATATTCAAATAATAAAATTTTTCAGCACCAAAACCATTATAGAAACGAGCTAAATTTTCATCGTTTGACCCTTCAAAATCCAGAATTAATTCCTTCTGGGAATTTTCTTTTATATAGTTATCGATTAACAAAAACATTGCTCCGTTTTTCCGTGCTTCTTCAGAAATTGCAGAAAAAAGGAAAATTGCTTTTTTATTACTTTCTATAAAAAAAGCTCCTGCACAAAGTTCGTTCTTTTCAGAATAAGCTCCATAAATTTTTGCCTTTCCTTTGTAAATACATTTATAAATCAACTTACTAAGAACATTATAATTTTTATCTTTAAGATTTGAAATTTTCTTTCCGCGATTTTCCCTGAACAGTTTAATAATAATATCAGGCTTAGCATTTTCAACTATGCTAACTTTAGATTTTATAGCTTTTTTTATATTCCGTTTTGTGTTGTCAGAATAATTTTTATAAATGTTTTCATAGGAATTTATCAACTCCAATTCATAGGTAATGTTTTCAGTAGCATTAAATTTTGCAGTGTTTATTTTATTTAATTTGTTAACATTAATCTCAATAAATTTATAGTTGGAAGGTATTGCCCTGAAGAATTCTTCTATTTTTTCCTGTGTTAATAAATTTGGTGAGAACACTCCTAATTGTTGCGAAAAATAAGGTTGGAACAAATAATCAATGCTAATTTTCCTGCCGGCAGTTAAGGGAAAAACAATTTTATAATCATCTTCAACCAATGCTTCCCATTTGCTGCACACAATATCAAGATACCATGAATAAGCATAAACTAATCCGTTAATCGAAGCACTTATGCAATGATTCCATTTGTCAAAATCAATCTCGTGGTTTTTAAGATATCTAATCATAAAAATTCTAATTACTAATTTCTAAACAATATCTAAATTAATAATGTCCAAAATTCAATTCTATTTTTTTATTTTTTGTTATTAGTGTCCGATAAAATTAATAGTTCTAAAAAAAGGATGTAAATTTCTCTCAATCAATTTTTGCCTCGCTCCTAAAGGATGAATTAATTCTTAGTAATTTACATCCTTTAGGACAGAGGAAAAGAAATTACTAAGAATTAATTCATCCTGTTCTAAAATAGAACCTTGTTTTTTTCAAATACTCCTGAATATATTGTTTAATCTATGTTTTATTATATTTTATTAAAAATTATCAGACAACAATGATTTTTTTAAATTCGGTTTTCCTAAAGCATATTCAATCATTTCTTCATAAAGCTTTTTCCAGCCTTTCCATCTTTTTTTATTACTCAAAGATTCGTTATGCCAAAGAGAAATGAAAGTACCACCAACAGCCCTAACATTGTCAATTAAAGGTTTTATATAATCCATTGCATCTTTAGCTTCAACATTCATATAATCTTTTAGAGTACCATCCATAACAGCAAAGGGGTGTATTCTAAGATTTGTGGGTAGTTCACTTTCGAGGTCATAAAAATAAAAGGAATCACATATTCCGGCACGAAATCCGATTTCGGAAGCATAACCCATAGAATAATCATCAGTAATGTCGAGGTTAACAAGATTCTGATAAGTTTCTGGTAAATGAAGAATTAAAAAATGCTGCCTGCTTTTTGTAATTTCTTTATTCAAAACAAATGATAAATTTTTTACTTCCTTTGGCAATTTTCCTGAGACAAAATTTGAAGTGTATGATGGATGAATTCCAACATCTGCATAATCGCCTAAAGTTTTTATCAAAGATTGAAATTTTCTACTTTGAGTAGGAATATTCTTATCATTCACACCATAATCGGCAAACAAAATAAAATAAATAGTTTTTAAATTATACTTTTTTTGAATATCAAATTGATACTGATAGTTATCAAAAGGGTCTTCCATTGAGCCGAACAATACTTTTGTTCTTTCAATAATTTCTTTAAAATCAAATTTGCTAACGGATTTAAAATATCCGCCAAGGGTTCTTATAAATCCTTTGAGACGATAGGAATAAGCAGCATCAATATCTATAGTTGGAATAAATGTGTACTTTCTTTCAGCAGTTTTAAAATCGGGATATTTTTGTTTTAAAACTTCTTTAATTTTTTTTGCCCATAGATTTACCACAGGTTTTTGTAAAAATCCTTGTTGATATGCAATGCTTTCTTTTGCATCAAATCTTCCGTAAACATCTTTCAAATAAGGCAAATATTCTTCATAGCGACTAAGGAGATAAAAACTTGCAGCAAATGGGTCAAAAGGTAGTGATGATTCTTTTCTGTGAGTAGGGAAAAATGCTTTTGACTCATCGAAATCGATAAAATTCAGAGTTTGTTCTTTTATTCCTCTTTCAAAAAGTATTTGACTAACAGCAATAAAAATCTCATCATTAAACTGACGTTCCGAATAATTTAATTTTTCTTTTTCATAACCAACGAATTCATCAATATTAGTTGTCAGCGAATAATCAACACCTATTAATTCATTAAAAATTAAATTGAAAACATAATTTAGCCTGTTAGTAATTTTCGATGTATAAATTAATAGCATTTTAATTATTTTTTTTTAAGCATTATTAATCATTTCGGGACAAATAAATTATCTTTTTATAAAATTCCTTCATCTGCAAAGCTAAAATATTTATCATCACCAACAATAATATGGTCAAGAACCGGAAGGTCTAAATATTCTCCTGCTTTTTTTAATTTCTTTGTCAGAGCAATATCAGAATCGCTCGGTTTTATATTTCCCGAAGGATGATTATGGCATAACATAATTGAAGCGGCATTGTTCTCAAGTGCCAATTTAAATATTTTTTTGGGGTCTGCAACAGTACCGGACATTCCACCTTCGCTTATAAATATTTTTTTTAATACTTTGTTTGCTCTGTTTAAAAGAAGAAGCCAAAATTCTTCGTAACGAGAATCTGCAATAACGTCCTGAAAAATTTCAAAAACATCGCGGCTGCATTTTATTTTTTCTCTCTGAACCGCAGCTGATGAACTTCTTCGCTTTCCTAATTCAAGAGCAGCAATAATGCTAATTGCTTTTGCTTCGCCTATGCCTTTATATCTCGTTAAATCTTTAACGGACAACTTCGAAAGTTCAATTATGTTGTCATTTACGTCATTTAATATTCTCATTGAAAGGTCAACCGCAGATTCTTCGGAGTTACCCGAACCTATTAAAATTGCAATCAGCTCTGAAGAGCTTAAAGAACTTTTTCCTTTTAGAAGTAGTTTTTCGCGAGGACGGTCATCTTCTGCCCAGTTTTTTATTGATGGTCTTATTTTATAATTCTCCATTCAAAAACAAAATTATATTCATGTCAATCGAAAACAAGAATATAAAAATATATAAAAAAGGTCTTGCTACTAAAATTAACAAGACCTTTTTTTTTATGAAAAATTTTTCTATAATGAATTCACTTGCTTAGTAAGCTTTGATTTTAGATTAGCAGCTTTGTTTTTATGAACAATATTATGTTTTACCAATCTGTCAATTATCGAAACAATCTTAGGAAGTTTTTCTCCTGCTTCTTTCTTGTCGGAAATAGCTCTGAAACTTTTTAAAGCATTACGCATTGATCTAGCATAATATCTATTGTGAGTTGTCCTTTTTTCATTCGAGCGTATTCTCTTTATCGTTGATTTATGATTTGCCATTATATTTATTTTTTTACTTTAAGTTTTATTTCAAATAATTGGGGGTGCAAATTTATAATTTTTTTTTAATACTTTGCAAGAAAAAATGTTTTTTTAATAAAGATAATTTATCTTCAACAAATTAAAGAATTGTTTTATCATCACTTATTAAAATTATAAATCAAACTTATGCCACTGGAATGATAGTCTGAATAAGGTTTAACATCAATTCCCCAATTGTTTTTATTATAAATCAATTTACCTGTTGCATATCCCAAAACAGCACCAATAAACACATCAGAAGCCCAATGTCTGTTATCATAAACTCTTGAGATGCTTGTTAATCCAGCAACTGAATATACAATAATCGGTATTATTATTTTTTCTTTATATTCAGAAGCTATAACTGTAGCAACAGAAAAAACAGTTACCGAATGCCCCGAAAAAAATGAAAGATGGTCAAAATCCAAAGAGGGTCCATCCCAAATATATGCATCTCCGGGAATATTATCGTCAGGACGATATCTGTGAGATAATAATTTAACCATATAAGCAAATCCACCGGAAATTACAAATGCCTTTGTAGCTAATAAAGCCGTTTTCTTATTAGATTCATTATCATTTGCTGCACCACATATATAAAGCAAACCTAAGGCAGGAATTGTGTAATATCCATTTCCCCAGTTTGAAAATCCATATTTTGAAATCTCATCAACAGCATTAGTTCTATTTCTTTGAAAAAATCCTTGAATTTGTTCGTCATTAAAATATAAAAGAGCACCTATTCCCGCTGTTGCTGTTGCAGATATAATTTCATTTTTGTTCCAATGTAAAGGTGAAATTGCAATATCTTTCACATCAACAAAATATGATTTTATGTATGCTTTATCAATTCTGGCTTTTGTTGAGTCGGTATTATTTTGTGCCGAAACAAAAATAAATTGAAGGCATAAAATTATAATTACTGATATTTTAATATTTACTTTCAATAAATACTATTTTTAATTAATGTAAAAAAAAATCATCTTCATTCTTAAACCGTTAATTCTTTCTCAATTCTTCTTTACCCTAACCCTGAAGGGAATCAGAATTAAGAAAGAATTAAACAAATGTTTGTATCTATAACAATTTGAGTAAATCAAACTCCACCTCCCCAAAAAGCCAACAGCTAAAAGCCAATAGCTAACAGCTAACAGCCAAACTATTCTAAATCTTTAGCTTTGTTCCAATAAACATCCATTTCTTCGAGGGACATGTCTTGTAATAATTTGTCATTTTCCTTAGCCTGTTTTTCAAGATACTGAAATCTTTTTATAAACTTTCTATTTGTTTTTTCCAAAGCGTCTTCAGGATTGACATCAATAAAACGAGCATAATTAACAAGAGCAAAAAGCAAATCTCCAAATTCTTCTTCTATTCTATCTTTTTTAGAATTATTTTCAACTTCTGTTTTTAGCTCGTTCAA
>CAYLPA010000019.1:0-1355 GCA_964385385.1 uncultured Saprospiraceae bacterium
CTTTAAAAAGTGATTATATTAATAGCTTTAATAATCTCAATTGTTTTTCAATTTGTTGCTATTTATTATGCACTAAAACTAATAAAACTAACAAATTGGCTTTTGTCATGGATTCTTATTTCTGCTGCATTATTATTTATGGCAGTAAGGCGGTTTATTGAAATAATACACTATTTTTCTCATGATGAAATTCTTAACAAAATTGATTTATGGAATTGTTGGATTGGAGTTATAACTTCATTGTTGATAGCTGTAGGCGTAATTTTAATAAGAAAAATATTTTTTTCTCTGAAAGAAGCAGAAATATCACATTTAGAATCTGAAAAAAAGTTCAAAATTTTATTTAATAGCAGTAGTGACGAAATTTTTGTTATTGATTTTGATGGAAAAATAATTGAAGTTAATCAGGTTGCTTGTGATACATTAGGGTATAGAAAAGATGAATTTAATAATATGTATTTTAAAAATATTAAACCTAATCAATATGCTAAATTAGTTTGTAAAAAAATAAAAGAAATTAAAGAAACAAGTGTAGAAATATTTGAATCCGAATTGTTGACGAAAGATGAAAAAATAATTCCTGTTGAAATTAAAGATAGAATAATTGATTATAATGGTGGAAAAGCTATTTTGTGTATTGCAAGAGACATTACTGAACGAAAACAAGTTGAAAGAAAAATATTAAATGCAATAATTGAAACAGAAGAAAAAAACAAAGAGCGTTTTGCAAAGGATTTACATGATGGATTGGGAACTCTTTTATCAAGTATAAATATTTATATTAGCTTAATGAAAACTGGGAAAATTAGTCAAGATGAAACAAATGAAATACTTGATTATACTAAAGGTTTAATTGACGAAGCTATTTTAAATACTAAAGAAATTACAAATAATTTAAGACCAAATATTATTAATAGTTTTGGTTTAACAACTTCAGTTAAATCTTTTTGTGATAAAATTAATGACACAGGATTAATTAAAATTTCATTTAATTCAAATATTGAAAATAATATTTTAGATAAAGATATTGAAGTTGCCTTGTTCAGAATAATTAATGAACTCATAAATAATACACTGAAACACGCATCTGCAAACAATGTATCAATTGAGCTTCTTTTTGCAAAGAGATTATTAAATCTGATTTACAAAGATGATGGAATTGGTTTTGATGTTGAAAGTGTTATTAATGAAAAAGTTCCAAAGGGCATGGGACTGTCAAATGTTATGAGTAGAGTTAAGGCTGTTGATGGAAAGTGTGAAATAACAAGTGCAAAAGATAAAGGAATACAAGTTAAAATTAACATTAAATTATAATAGTTTTTTATATCATTAAAACAAATTTTAAATAGATGAAA
>CAYLPA010000019.1:1455-11067 GCA_964385385.1 uncultured Saprospiraceae bacterium
ATGAAAAAACACAAAATTATAATAGTTGACGACCATGAAATATTCAGAACAGGATTAAAATTACTTCTTAACAAGATTGATGATGTCATTGTTGTTGCAGAGGCATCAAATGGGCAAGAGTTTTTGGAATTAGCTAGAAAACATCATACTGATTTAGTGTTTATGGATATTAATATGCCTGTACTTAATGGCATTGATACAACCGAAATAGCAATAGAAACCAATCCAAATTTAAAAATTATTGCTCTTACAACTTTTGGAGATAATGAATATTTAAATAAAATGATATATGCCGGAGTTGAAGGATTTATGTTGAAAAATTCAACTTTGGACGATTTTAAAAAAGCTATTAACAAAGTTATTCATGGAGGTAATTATTTCTCAGCGGAAATACTTTTTAATTATTCTAAAAATATAATTTCAGACCAAATAGAAAAGAAACAAGAAGTTGACAAACCAGACTTATCAAAGCGTGAACATGAAGTATTGGAACTAATTTGCAAAGGATATTCAAATGCTAAAATTGGTGAAGAATTATTTATCAGCGACAGAACAGTTGAAAGACACAAAACAAATTTAATTAGTAAAACAAAATCAAGAAATACTGTCAATCTTGTTATTTATGCATTTAAAAATAAACTAGTGGATTTTTAGTTTAATTTAAATTCAAAAATGCGTAAAAACACGTAATTAAACGAGTGTCTTTCCTTATTGAAATCACGGGTTTTCTCTATTTTTTAAAATGTCATTCTAAAGTTATTTTACATATTAATAAAAAATAATTATAAAATAAATAATAATTTTGTATATCATTCATTTATAGAAATATATATTATTATTATAGAAAGAATAAATTATGAGCAATATAATATTATATACGGTAATTTGTTTAGGTGGAATTGGTGCAATAGCAGCAATAATTCTTTATTTTGTTGCACAGAGATTTAAAGTTATTGAAGATCCCAAAATTGACCTTGTAGAAGAAGAATTACCCGGTGCGAATTGTGGAGGTTGTGGTTATGCTGGATGTAGAGCATTTGCAGAAGCTATGGTTAAAGCAGGTTCTTTAGAAGGATTTAATTGCCCTGTTGGTGGTTCAGATGTTATGAACAAAGTTGCCGGAATTCTTGGGCTTGAAGCTGAAGAACTTGAACCTGAGATTGCTGTTATAAGGTGCTCGGGCTCCTTTGCTAATGCTCCTAAAAAATTAAATTATGATGGACCTGCAACATGCGATTTAGTTCATAGATTGTTTGCCGGCGAAAGTGCTTGCCCTAATGGATGCATTGGACTTGGCGATTGTGTTAATGCATGTAATTTTGATGCTATTCACATTGATGAAGAAACTGGCTTGCCTGTTGTTAAGGACAATTGTGTTGCTTGTGGTGCATGTGTTACTGCTTGTCCAAGAGATATTATTGAATTACGTCCTAAAGGAAAAAAAGAACGTAGGATTTTTGTTTCTTGTGTTAATACCGAAAAAGGCGGACCTGCTCGAAAAAACTGCAAAGTGGCTTGTATTGGCTGTGGAAAATGTGTTAAAGTTTGTAAGTTTGATGCAATTACCATGGAAAACAATCTTGCATACATTGACCCTGAGAAATGTAAGTTATGTAGAAAATGCGTGCTTGAGTGTCCAACAGGAGCAATCCACGAACTTAATTTCCCGCCAAGGAAAGAAAAGCCAGCAATTACTGAAAAAGTTGAAAATAAAGAAAAGACAGAAACTAAGATTATATAATTTATAATTTTTAAAAATAAACGGAGGAATAATATTGAAAACCTTTAGAATCGGCGGCGTTCATCCCCCAGAAAGTAAATTGTCGGAAAAGGAGAAAATTAAAATTTTATCAATCCCACAAAAAGCATTTATTACAGTTACCCAACATATGGGAGCTCCTTCGGTATTAAATGTAAAACGTGGCGACAAAATAAAAGTAGGAACCCTATTAGCAAAAGGTGAAGCTTTTATCTCTGCAAACCTTCATTCGAGTGTTTCGGGAAAAGTAGCAAAAATTGATAATATTCCTGATGCAAGTGGTTATAAAAAACCAACAATTGTTATTGATGTCGAAGGTGATGAATGGGAAGAGAGCATTGATTGTTCCTCTGATATTAAAAAAGAAATTACAGCAAGTCCCGAAGAAATTATTCAGAAAATGAAAGATTTGGGAATTGTTGGACTTGGTGGAGCAACATTTCCATCTCATGTGAAGTTAATGGTTCCTAAAGGAAAAAAAGCCGATATTCTTATTATCAATGGAGTAGAATGTGAACCATATCTTACTTCAGACCATCGTTTGATGCTTGAAAAAACTGAAGAAATGCTTATTGGCATTCAAATCCTAAAAAAAGGATTACAAGTTGAACGTGCTTTAATTGGTGTTGAAAACAACAAGCCTGATGTTATTGAACATCTAAAAAAAATGACGAAGAATTTTCCCGGTATTGAAGTTCATGCATTGAAAGTAAAATATCCGCAAGGAGCCGAAAAACAATTAATCAAAGCTCTTATTAATCGCGAAGTTCCTTCAGGAAAACTTCCTATTGAAGTTGGTGTTGTTGTTAATAATGCTGGTACTGCTTTTGCTGTTTACGAAGCTGTGCAAAAAAACAAACCATTGTTTGAAAGAGTTGTTACAGTCACAGGCAAATCTGTGAAAAATCCTTCAAATTTCTTAGTTAGAATAGGAACTCCAATTTCTGAACTTATCGAAGCAGTAGGTGGATTACCTGAAGATACAGGAAAAATTATTTCAGGGGGACCCATGATGGGCAAAGCTCTTGTTTCTCTTGAAAGTTCTGTTGCAAAAGGTGTGTCGGGTATTCTTATAATGAATAAAAAAGAAGCTAAAAGAAAAGCAGTTCTTAATTGTATTCGTTGTGGAAAATGTGTTTCGATTTGTCCGATGGGTTTAGAACCTTTTTTATTAGCACAATATTCCGAATTTGGAGAATTTGAAAGTGCCGAAAAGGAAAATATTTTAGATTGTGTTGAATGTGGCTCATGCCAGTTTACCTGTCCTTCGGGAAGACCATTATTGGATTACATAAGATTGGGTAAAGCCAAAACCAGTGAAATCATAAGAAATAGAAACAAAAAGTAAGAAAAGAAATAAATAGAAATAGATATGAATTTATTGACAATTTCGGGTTCACCACACATACAAGATGACCAATCGGTGAAAAAAATTATGTATAATGTCATAGTTGCTATGATTCCTGCTTTGCTAGTTTCTTTTTATTATTTCGGATACGGAGCAGTTAAAGTAACATTGATTTCAGTTGCTTCTTGTCTTTTATTTGAATATCTAATTCAAAGATTTTTAATTAAAGGAAAAACAAGTATAAATGATTGCTCGGCAATGATAACTGGTGTTTTATTAGCATTTAATGTTCCGAGTAATTTGCCTGTTTGGATAATTATTATCGGAGCATTTGTTTCAATAGGAATTGCAAAAATGTCGTTTGGTGGATTAGGGAAAAATCCTTTTAATCCTGCTCTTGTTGGAAGAGTATTTTTGTTAATTTCTTTTCCTGTTCAAATGACATCATGGCCAAAACCTATTGAATCGGCAAGACAATTGACAGATGCTGTAACTGGTCCCACTCCTCTTGCTGTTGTTAAAGAAGGAATTAATAATGGAGAAGCAGTTTCGGATTTAATGACAAAAATACCTACTTATGTTGATATGCTTCTTGGAAATTCAGGGGGTTCATTAGGTGAAGTTTCTGCAATTACTTTGATAATTGGCGGAATTTATTTGCTCTTTAAAAAAATTATTACATGGCATACACCAGTATCATTTATTGGTAGTGTTGTTATTTTTTCAGGAATTTTATGGCTTGTCAATCCGGAGCAGTTTGTTAATCCATTATTTCATCTTGTAACAGGTGGTCTTATGCTTGGAGTTTTCTTTATGGCAACAGATATGGTTACTTCTCCAATGTCGGCAAAAGGAATGCTGATTTTTGGTGCAGGCATTGGAATATTAACAATTTTAATACGTGTGTTTGGAGCTTATCCCGAAGGTGTTTCATTTGCAATTTTAATAATGAATGCTTTTGTTCCTTTGATTAATAAAGCATTTAAACCTAAGCGTTTTGGAGAAGTTGTGAAGTAATTTGCATTTTTTGAATAATAGTTTATAAACAATAATAAATTAATATAATGGCTAAAAAAGAATCGTCGTTTTTAAATATGGTTTTAACCCTGTTTTTGGTAACTGGAATCGCAGGATTAGCTTTAGGCTATGTTTATAATATAACTAAAAAACCAATTGCTCTTTCAAAAAAGGTAAAATTGGAAAAAGCAATAAAGGCTGTTGTTCCTGAATTTAATAACGAAATTTCGAAAGACAAACAAACAATAAATATCAATGATAAAGATTCAGTAGTTCTTTATTTTGCTAAAAAAGATGATGAAATTGTTGGTACTGCTGTGGAAACTTATACAAACAAAGGTTTTTCCGGAAAATTCAGAATAATGGTAGGTTTTTTACCAGATGAAAGCATTTATAATACTTCTGTTTTAGAACATAAAGAAACACCCGGTTTGGGTGATAAAATGGATGCGAAAAAATCCGATTTTTCTAAGCAGTTTATTAATAAGAATCCACAAAATTTTAAATTATTAGTGAAAAAAGATAAGGGAGATGTTGATGCTATTACAGCAGCAACAATTAGTTCAAGAGCATTCTGCGATGCTGTACAGAGAGCTTATGATAACTATAAAAATAATAATGGAGGAAACAAAAAATGAGTCAATGGAAAAATTTTTCAAAAGGATTTATTAAAGAAAATCCTGTCTTAATTCTTTTGCTTGGATTATGTCCTACATTAGGAGTTACAACTTCTGCTGAAAATGGACTTGGAATGGGATTGGCAACGACTTTTGTTTTGGTTATGTCAAATCTGGTTATTTCTTTGGTAAAAAATTTAATACCCGATAAAGTAAGAATTCCTTCTTTTATTGTGATTATTGCATCTTTTGTAACTATTGTGCAGCTTGTGATGGAAGGTTATTTCTCTGCATTGTACGAAAGTCTTGGATTGTTTATTCCATTAATTGTTGTAAACTGCATTGTACTTGGAAGAGCAGAAGCATTTGCTTCTAAAAACTCTGTGTTTTCTTCTTTAATAGATGGTTTAGGAATGGGTTTGGGATTTGCCTTTGCACTTACAGTTTTAGGTGGCATAAGAGAGATACTTGGTAGTGGAGCTATATTTGGTTTTAATCTTGGTTTTTATCCCTTAGATAAGGATGGTAATCCGATAACTATTTTGGTGTTTGTTTTAGCTCCCGGTGCATTTATTGTTTTGGGATATTTGATTGCTATTACAAAAAAGATAAATAAATCATAAAAAAATGAGTAATGACTGTTCTTTGCAGTCAATAACGAAAAATAATATATCATGGAATATTTAATAATAATTATTGCAGCAATTTTTGTAAACAATATTGTATTATCGCAATTTTTAGGTATTTGCCCTTTTCTTGGAGTTTCAAAAAAAATAGGCACTGCAACCGGAATGGCTGGTGCTGTTTTGTTTGTTATGACTTTAGCGACTATTGTTACATGGTTAATACAAAATTATATTTTAGACCCTCTTCAAATTTCATATTTGCAAACTATAAGTTTTATTTTGGTAATTGCAGCACTTGTTCAACTTGTTGAAATTGTTCTTAAAAAAGTAAGCCCTTCGTTGTATCAAGCTCTTGGTATTTTTTTACCTTTGATTACAACAAATTGTGCAGTACTCGGTGTTGCAATTCTAACAATACAAAAAGAATTTACTCTTTTAGGAGGAGTTGTTTTTGCAATTGCAAATGCTATTGGTTTTGCTCTTGCATTAATTATTTTTGCCGGAATTCGTGAACATCTCGACCTTATGAGAGTTCCAAAAGGTATGCGTGGTGTACCAATAGCTCTGATTGTTGCAGGGATTCTTTCTCTCGCTTTCATGGGATTTGCTGGAATAGTTTAATATAAGAATTTTAAGTATAAATTATTATAATTTTTTATTATGATAAACTGGATAAAAAAAACGAAGTATTATATTTTAATTTTTTTAGTAGCTGAAATTTTAGTAATTGCTTATTTCTATAATAATCTTAAAGAGAAAGAAGATAACTATTTACAAACGAAAACCGAAGAGCTAAAAATTGCATATTCTGCAATTGTTAATAGCTATTATATGATTTCAAAAACTATTTATAATGAAATCATTAATAAACCCGAAGTTATTGATATTTTCAAAGATGCTTATATTTCTGACGAAGAAAAAAAAGATGAAATAAGAAAAAATTTATATAATCAATTATATCCAACTTATAAAAATTTCGAGAAAATTAACTTTGTTCAACTGCATTTTCAATTACCGGATTGTTCCAGTTTTTTAAGATTTCATAAACCAGAAAAATTTGGAGACAATCTTGCTGAAACAAGGTATATTGTTAAGCTTGCTAACACTAAAAAGATTAATGTAACTGGTTTTGACATTGGAAGTGTTTATTATGGCTATCGCTATGTTTTTCCACTTTTTTCTAATAATAATCATATTGGTAGTATCGAAATTGGTACAACATTTAACTCAATCAGGAAAGAAATGGAAAAAATTTTCCAAAAACATTTTTGTTTTATTATGAAGAAAGACATTATGGAAAGAAATCTTTTTCCCGAAGAAATGGAAAAGTATTCTGTTTGTAATATTAATAGCGACTACCTTATTGAAAATAAAACTTTGGAAAATCAGGAAATTGCAAGCTCCTGTAATGTAAATACTGAAAAGATTGTCGATATAAATAAATTAGTAAGAGAAAAAATTACTGAAAATTTAAACAGTGATAAAGCATTTGCTGTTTACAAAAAATTTAAAGACGAAAAAATTGTTCTTGCATTTATTCCAATAAAAAATTATCAGGGAACTAAAATTGCTTATATCATTTCTTACACTATTGACCCTACAATAAGTAAATTTCGAAATATTTTTATTGAAATTATTGTATTTGTTTCTTTATTGTTGTTATTAATTATTTCTTTCACATTTTATTTTAACAATAGTAAAAAAACAATAAAACGAAACAGGGACTATTTGCAAAGTATTACTGATAATATTACCGAAGGCATTGTTGTATTAGATGTAAATCATAAAATTATTTCTATTAATCCTGCTGCTGAGAAATTTTTAGGATTGTTTAATCACGAAGTTTTGTTTAGAAATCTTAATAGTGTTATTGATTATAGAAATTCAGAAGGTGAAAATATTCCACCAGAAAAATGGTTAATATTCGAAAACTTGAACTATGGATTACCATACAAGGCTGGAGTAGGTTTCTATATTACTAAAGACCAGAAAGAAATAGCTGTTAAATTATCAGGAACTCCTCGTTATTACGAAAATAAACTTGTTGGATTTTTAATTGTTTTTCAACCGGTAAATTAGCGAAGCTGAGACTTTCTAATCATTTTGCATTTTTAAATCTATATCTGAAACAAATTCGTGTATTTCAGGAAAAGTATTTTCCAGCTCTCTTACAACTCGCTTAAAATCTTCACAATTTGAAAGCAAGGGTAGTTCTGATAAGTCAGGAAATGATTCAGGTGCTTGTGTTTGCAGAAATTCAAAATAGTCTTCAATTTCATCAATTGTCAACTGCATGGTAATAGTGATAGAGTCATAAACTTCTTCTTTGAAATTTTCAATATCAGCTCTGGATAATAGAAATTTATTAATAATATTCACTAAAGAGTTTATGTAGTTAACTATTTCTTCAATGGCGAATTTTTCAATAAATCTTCGATAAATAATGAATTGTAAATAATTCTTCATTATTAATCGGTCTTTGGTTTTTATTGTTGTGGAAATGAGTTGATAAATGAGAGTTGTACAACATTTTAATATATTATTATCTAAATTCTGATAGCTTCTGAATTTGTCTTTATTTTCGGGCAGCATAACATATTTTATCATAGCATCAACGATAGTTTCGCGATGTTCTAAAAATATGTTATAAACAATAATGTTATGACGTTGTGTGATACGTTTAAGAACCACTTCATTTCGAAGTTTCCATTCAATTTGATGGTTTTTAATTTTATCAACCAAAAATAATAGTCTTCTCAAAATATCATAACGAGATGTTGTGTTCCATAATAAAGTTTTGTTGGTATATGTTGCGTCAATACGTAATTTTTTGTCAATATATTTTACCATCCATAATTGCTCAAAATTTTGTATTCCAAACAATTTGCAGATATTGAATCGTATAGCAATTCCTGGAATAGCAATAAGCTTTGGAATTTTTATAGGGTTTGATGTTTTTCCGTAATAATATTTGGTAGCTGCTTTGTAAAGGTCATTATGAGAAATTGTTCCGCTTTGGCTGGCTATGTATGTAGAAATTTGAGGTAACTTATCGGAAAGCTTAATTATTTTGTTAAGATGTTTTATTAAATCATGGATGTGGATATATGTAATTGAAGATTCTCCTTTACCGCCAAGAATTTTTTTATTCCATTTATTAGAAAGCCATGTTTCAAGGAATATGTAAAGAGGTGGATATTCACACCAATCACTAAATACTGCTGCAAAACGAATAATAGTGCAAGGGAAAATTTTTGAATATTCTTTAACTAAATTCTCTCCGATTTTTTTACTTTTAGCATAAGGAAAATTAGCATCGGGAGGAGTTTGTTCGGTTATTAATTGTTGTTGTTCGGTAAATTTACAAGCTGCTAAGGAACTTGCAAAAATAAATCTTTTCACCTCAACCAATTTTGCAAATTTTAAAATATTTTCGGTACCTTTTACATTGGTGTTTTCATACTCCGGAAGGTTTTTCATAGTGAAATCATAATAGCCTGCAAGATGTATTACAAAATCAATACTACCAAATTTTTTTATGCTTTGAGCAACTTCTTCAAGGTTAGCAAAATCACCAATGTCTGCCTGTATCCACTTTATGTTTTCGTGTTTTTTTATTCCTGCTTCATGTTGCGAACGCCGAGCAATGCAAAATATAACAAATTTATCCACTATAGCTTCTACATAGTTTCTTCCAATAAACCCCGAAGCTCCGGTAATAATTATTTTGGGCAAATTTGTATTTATCTTTTTGTTTTGCAATTTTATCTTTTTAATATGCCAATTTAGATTTGATACAAATATATAAATTTTTATTGCGTAAAATCACTCAATTTAAATACGTGTCTTTACCAACGAAAATCACGGGTTTATTCTATTGTTTGAGTGTTATTTATAAAATATTTTTACACATTAATAAAACTAAAGTTTTTTAGAAGAAATGTGTGAAAACATGGATGCCATAAATGTGATATTAGTTGATGATCAGGAGGTCTTTAGAAAAGCCATGCGTACACTTATTTCTAAAATTGATGGAATTCAAGTAATTGCAGAAGCTTCAAACGGTTTGGAGTTTCTCGATATTATTAAAACTTCAAAAGCTGATGTTGTTTTAATGGATTTACAAATGCCAGTTATGGATGGTATAGTTGCTACAAAACAAGCTTTGAAAGTTTATCCTCAATTAAAAATTATTGCCTTAACAATATTTAGAGATTATGAATATTTTAAGCCAATTATTGATGC
>CAYLPA010000019.1:11167-25575 GCA_964385385.1 uncultured Saprospiraceae bacterium
GCTTACCTTTTAATTTTATTTGATATTAAAAAATATGAAGGAATTATTTATTTAGTAATTCTTTCCAAATTGATAGCAGTAATTTTTCTTTTTTCATATTTCTTATTTGTTGATAAAATATGGATGGTTTTATTTTCTGGAGTTGCTGACTTGGCTATGGGAGCTATAATGCTTTTATTTTTCATTATTTACAAAAATGAAATTGAAGCAAAAAAAATCAATAATGTAAGTTAATTTAAATTTTTTATAAATAAACAATTAAATTATGGTATCAGAAATAAATTCAAAACTTCCCTCAATTATTGTAACAGGTGCTTCTGGTTTTGTTGGAAGACATTTCCTTGAAGTAATTAAAGACAAGTATAATATTTTTGCAATAGCAAGACGTTCGCAAAGCGAAGCAGCAATTCCATTTCATCATAATATTCATTGGATTCAATGTGATATTGGAAGTTGGGCGAGAGTAAAAGAAGTTATTAATCTAATAAAAGAAAATGGAGGTGCTGATTATATTCTCCACCTTGCAGCATTTTACGATTTTGAATATACTGATAAAAAAGAATATGAAAATACCAATGTAAAAGGTACTCAATATATTCTTGATATGGCAAAATCATTAAAAATTAAACGTTTTATTTTTGCCAGCTCTCTCGCTGCTTGTAATTTTCCACCAAAAGGTAAAGTTGTTAATGAAAAAACTAAGCCAGATGCAAATTTTGCTTACGCAAAAAGTAAAAAAGCCGGTGAAAAATTAGTAGAAGAATATTCAAAAGATTTTCCTTGCACCGTTACCAGATTTGCAGCTATATTCAGTGACTGGTGTGAATATCCTCCATTATACAAATTTTTATCAACCTGGCTAGCAAAAAAATGGGATTCCAGAATTTTAGGAGGAAAAGGTGAATCAGCTGTTTCATACATTCATGTTCACGATGTCAATAAATTTTTATTAACAGTTTTAAAAAAAAGCAAATCATTACCAGAATTTGATATTTATAATGTTAGCCCTAATGGTTCAGTTTCACATAAGGAGCTGTATAAAACATCTACTCTATATTTCTTTGGTCAGGAAATTAAGCCGATTTATTTCCCTAAGTCTTTAACTTATCCGGGGCTTTTCGTGAGAAATTGCATCTTAGCAAACTTACATATTATTAAAAAACCTTTCGAAAAATTTTGGATGTTAAAATATGTTGATATTAAGTTAAATGTTGACTCATCTTATACTTTTGAAAGAATTTCATGGGCACCAACATCCCGCTATCATATTAAAAGAAGATTATTGTTTATTATTGAAAAAATGAAAAGCCATCCTGAAGAATGGCATGTTAAAAACGAAATAGTCCTCAAAAGAATTACTGAGAGACCAAACCTAATAATTTACGACCATTTAATTGCAAATAAAGATAAATTGATAGAAAAACTAACTAATCATATTTTAGATTCCGAAAACGATAATTTTACAAAGTTTAGAAGTATGAAAAATGTTAATCTTCAGTTTTATATAAATGTCCTCTATCATTTGTTATTAGCTGCTGTTAGAAGTGGTGACAGGGGATTGATGGTTGAAAATATTGACGATATTATAAATCAAAAATTCGCTGAAGGCTTTGAACCTGATGAAATTTCCAAAACTTTTACAGCATATAAAGAAATTATTGTTCACGAACTTATCAATAATAAAGAGCTAAAAGTAAATAAACAAGATATTAATGATTCAATTAGTTTAACAATTCAACTTGTACAAGATGGCATCGAAGATATTTACGAAAATTTAGATAAAAAAATACCATCGGAAAATGTTTTGAATTATGAATTGATGCCTGACTCTGAAGAGCTTCAGAGAAAAGTTAGGCAATTAAGTGCTTTTTATCAAATTTTTAGAAAAAATTAAATATTAACATAGAATATAAAATCAATTATTAATTATTAATTTAAAAACAAATTTAAGGAGGTCAGAATATGGCAGAAATAACCGAAATTATTGATAAAAAAATTGATAAATACGGAAAAAGCAGAGTTGCATTATTACCAATTTTGCAAGAAATTGTTGAAGAAAAGCATTTTTTAACTGATAGCGATTTGCTAGAAGTTGCAAAAGGTCTTGATATTTCAGCTGCAGAAGTTTATGGTACAACTTCTTTCTATTCATTTTTAGATACAGAAGAAAGAGGAAAATATATTATTAGAATTTGCAAAACCATAACTTGTGATATGAAAGGTAAAAATGAAATTGTTAAGGCAATTGAAAACCTTTTAAAAATCAAACTTGGTGAAACAACTGATGATAAAAAATTCAGCTTTTTAGCTACTAATTGTATTGGATGGTGTCATAAAGGACCCGCAATGCTAATCAATGATGAAGTTTATACAGAATTGACACCACGAAAAGCTGTTGAAGTTATCGAAAGTTATATTCAAAAATAATTTGTAAGAAAAACTTAAAATTAAAAAAAATGACAAAAAAAGTAGATTATATTTTTAATACAGATTGTGTTTGTTATGATGTTACTGGTGATACCGTCATTAGTAAAACATTAAAAAAACCAAAAGAAAAAATTGTTCAAGAATTAATTGAATCAGGTTTGAAAGGTAGAGGCGGGGCAGGATTCCCAACAGGTTTAAAGTGGAAATTTACTGCTCAGGAAAAAGAAGAAGTTAAATATGTGATTTGTAATGCCGACGAAGGTGAACCTGGTACTTTTAAAGATAGAGAAATCCTTGAAAAAGTTCCTAATAAAGTATTTAATGGAATGGCAATTTGTGCTTATGTAATAGGAGCAAAAGAAGGATATATATATTTAAGAGGAGAATATAAGTTTTTACTTAAAAAACTAAACCCGGCTCTTGAAAAATTTAATAAAGAAATTAAAGAACTTGGAATAGATTTTACTATTGATATAAGATTAGGAAGTGGTGCTTATGTTTGTGGTGAAGAAACTGCTTTAATTGAATCTATGGAAGGAAAAAGAGGCGAACCAAGAAATAAACCTCCTTATCCTGCATCTCAAGGCTATCTCGGAAAACCAACTGTTGTTAACAATGTTGAAACATTTATTAATGTGCTTATGATTCAACGAATAGGAGTGAAGAACTATAAGGATTTAGGAACTAAAGATTCTCATGGGTCTAAAGTTTTTTCTATTTCAGGTGATGCTGCTGTCGAAGGCATATTTGAGCTTGAGCTTGGTATGACTTTACAAGATTTTGTTGATGAATTTGGTGATGGTGATACCAAAGCTGTTCAGGTTGGTGGAGCTTCTGGTTTTTGTGTACCAAGAAGAAAATTTGCCAATACTATTATAGGTTTTGAAGGAATTCCAACAGGAGGTTCTATGATGCTTTTTAATAGTCATCGTTCAATGTATAATGTTCTTCATAACTACCTCGACTTCTTCGCTGAAGAATCTTGCGGACAATGTACTCCTTGCAGAATAGGATGTCAGCAATTACTAAAAGGTGTTGAAGCTGTAAAAAAAGGTGAAAAAGATGCTGAATATCTTGACGTGCTTTTAGGCTTGTCAGATACTATGAAAATTGCATCTAAATGCGGATTAGGGCAATCTGTTGCTAATGCCTTTACCTCAATAGTTGAAGAATTTAGAGAAGAAATAATTTATTAATAAAAAAATAGGAGATACCAAAATGATAAATCTTAAAGTAAATAATATTCCTGTTTCTGTTGAAGAAGGCACAACAATTTTAAATGCTGCAAAAAAAGTAAATATAAAAATTCCTACTCTTTGTAATCATGAAGATTTGTGTGTAGCCGGAAATTGTAGAGTTTGTGTTGTAGAACAAGTTGGTAACAGATTACTACAAGCATCTTGTGCAGTTCCTGTTTCAGAAGGCATGGAAATCCTTACTAATACTGGTAATGTTCGTAGAGCAAGAAAAAATATAATTGAATTATTGCTTTCTGAACATAATGCCGATTGTACTAACTGTTATAGAAACGGAAATTGTGAACTACAATCTTTAGCTAATGAATATAGCACAGGTAGTGAATTATTTCTTGATTTAGTTAAAGATAAAAATTATACTATTGATATATCATCACCTTCAATTGTTAAAGATGACAGTAAATGTATAAGATGTCAGAGATGTGTAAGAACTTGTGCAGAAATACAATTTGTTGCTGCTTTGACAGTTGCTAATAAAGGTTCTGAACAAAAAATTTCTACATTCTTTGAAAAACCTTTAAGCGAAGTTGTCTGTACAAATTGTGGTCAGTGTGTAATTCGTTGTCCTACTGGTGCTTTAATAGAAAAAACCAATATTGATAAAGTTTGGCAAGAAATTGACAATGAAGACAGCCATGTTATTGTTCAAACTGCTCCTGCAGTTAGAATTGGTTTAGGAGAAGAATTAGGATATGGTTCCGGTGAAAGAGTTACTGGTAAAATGGTTGCTGCTCTAAAACGACTTGGATTTGATTCTGTTCTTGATACCGATTTTACTGCCGACTTAACAATTATGGAAGAAGGTACCGAGTTATTAAAAAGATTGAAAGCAGTGTTGGTTGATAAAGACGAAACTGTTGCTTTACCAATGACAACATCTTGCTCTCCCGGATGGATAAA
Organism: uncultured Saprospiraceae bacterium; assembly: GCA_964385385.1. Classification (GTDB taxonomy): domain Bacteria; phylum Bacteroidota; class Bacteroidia; order Bacteroidales; family CAYLPA01; genus CAYLPA01. Next base: position 15,751 of record CAYLPA010000019.1, read on the forward strand.
ATTTATTGAACATAAATTCCCAGAATTTTTAAAAAACATCTCAACTTGCAAATCACCTCAACAAATGTTTGGTCCATTAGCTAAAACTTATTATGCCCAAAAACAAAATATTGATCCAAAGAAAATTGTAAGTGTTTCAATAATGCCTTGTACAGCTAAAAAGTATGAAGCCGAAAGACCTGAAATGCGTGATAGTGGTTTTAAAGATGTTGATTATGTTTTGACTACTCGCGAATTAGCTATGATGATTAAACAAGCAGGTATTGATTTCTTAAAACTTGAAGACGAAAAATACGATAGTATAATGGGAATTTCAAGTGGTGCAGGTGCAATTTTTGCTGCTACTGGCGGTGTTATGGAAGCTGCTTTAAGAACTGCTTATGCAATTGTTACTGGAAGAGACGTTCCTTTTGATAATCTTAACATTATGCCTGTAAGAGGTATGGAAGGTGTGAAAGAAGCAAAAATCAAAATTGAAGGTTGTGTGCCTGAATGGGATTTTCTTGAAGGTGTTGAACTAAGTGTTGCAATTGCTCACGGACTTGCAAATGCTAATGCTGTTATGCAAGCTGTTAAAGATGGAACAAAAAATTATCATTTTATTGAAATTATGGCTTGCCCTGGTGGATGTTTGGGTGGTGGTGGACAACCTATCCCAACAAGTCCTGAAATTAGGCAGAAACGTACTGAAGCTATTTATGCTGAAGATATGGGAATGCCAATTCGTAAATCACATGAAAATCCTGAAATAACTCAAATTTATGAAGAATTTCTTTGCGGAGATATTGGACACGAAATTGCTCATAAACTACTGCATACTAAATATACCGAAAAGAAGAAATATTAAAATAAAATCGAAAAAGGGAAGAAATAAAAATCTTCCCTTTTTAAAATTAAAAAAATAAAGATCATGATTTTTTCACCAGAAAAACTAAAGATTAGAGACCAACGAATGATGCCATTCATTGACCCAGAAGAAATATGGGGGTATATTAATAAAACTAAAGCAACAAAAGAAAGAGTAAGAGAGATTATTGCAAAATCTCTTGATAAAAATAGATTGACATTAGAAGAAACCGCAGTTTTGATAAATGCTGATACTCCTGAGTTGATTGAGGAAATTAAACAGGGTGCCAAAGAATTAAAGAAAAAAGTTTATGGCAATAGGATTGTTTTGTTTGCTCCCTTATATATTGGCAATAAATGCACGAATGATTGTCAATACTGTGGCTTTAGAACTTCAAACAAAGGAGCTAATAGGAAAACTCTTAGCGATGAAGAAATTCGAAATGAAGTTGAAGCATTAGAAGATAATGGGCAAAAAAGATTGATACTTGTTTTTGGTGAACATCCTGACTACTCTGCCGAATATATTGCTCATACAGTTAAATTGGTTTATGATATAAAAAAGGGTAATGGCGAAATTAGGCGTGTAAATATTAATGCTGCCCCTTTGGAAATTGAAGGATTCAGAACTGTCAAAGATTCAGGAATTGGAACATATCAGGTATTTCAGGAAACTTATCATCCCGAAGCATATAAACTATATCATCTTGGTGGGAAAAAAAGAGATTACAATTATCGCTTGACTTCTTTAGACAGAGCTCAGGAAGCTGGTATTGATGATGTAGGTATTGGTGCATTATTCGGTTTGTATGATTGGAGGTTTGAAGTTTTGGGACTTATTCGTCATACTAATCATTTTGAAGCTTGTTATAATGTAGGACCTCACACAATTTCATTCCCTAGATTGCAAAAAGCTGCTTCTCTTAATATTGATGATAAATATATTGTTAATGATGATGATTTTATAAGAATTATTGCTATTTTACGATTAGCAGTTCCATACACAGGTATGATACTTACTGCCCGTGAACCTGCTAAAGTTAGAACTGAAGTTATGGAGTTTGGTGTTTCCCAAATTGATGGTGGAACTAAAATTGAAATAGGTGGTTATTCTGAAAGTCTCAATGAAAACCAAAATCTTAACAAAGAACAGTTTTTTATTAGTGATTCAAGGTCATTGAATGAAATTATTGATGAATTACTTTCTAAAGGATTTATTCCATCATTTTGTACTGCTTGCTACCGCTTAGGGAGAACAGGTGAACACTTTATGGAATTTTCTGTGCCTGGTTTTATTAAGCGTTATTGTACTCCAAATGCAATTTTAACTTTAACAGAATATTTGCTTGATTATGCTCCTGATTCAACAAAAGAAAAAGGATTTAAAGTTATAGAAAATGAATTAACTAAAAAAATAAATATTGTTGATGTTGATGAAGTTCGCAGTAGAATAGAGCGAATAAAAAATGGAGAAAGAGATTTGTATTTTTAAATTAACTAAATCAAAAAAAATAATTTTATGAATGAACTAAGAATAATAGGCGTTAGAATTTATGATAGAATTAAAGAAGCAGGAAAAACTCAAAAAATTTTGAGTAATCATGCTCATTGTATTAATACTCGCTTGGGTTTTCACGAACTTAGTGAAGATGTTTGTAGTAGAATTGGTTTTGTGTTGTTGGAATTAAAAGGAAAAGCTGAAGATTGTGAAAAACTTGAAAAGGAATTAAATAATGTTGGAGGATTAACAATAAAAAAAATGACTTTTGATTTATCCAAATAAGTTTGTTGGTTATAGCTTAAAAAAATAATATATTATGGAACAAAACGAAATCCGAATTATTGGAATACTTAATAAGAATAAAGAAAATGATGTAGATGAAATTCAAGATATTTTTACTAAGTATGGTTGTATAATTAAAAACCGTCTTGGTTTGAATAAAGTTTTTAGCAAGTCGGGTAAAGAATACAGGATGATAATAATCGAAATTACCGGAGATGGAAAAGAAATAAAAGAATTTGAAAATAAACTTTCAGGTATTAAAGATATTGAAATCCAAAAAATGATATTTAAAGATTAATTATTTTTCCGACAATTAAATTTGATAATTATGTTTCAGTTTTCTAAAAATATAGAATCTCAAGATTATATAAAGAGTTTTAAAGCACTTAGTTCATCAGAATTTAATGATGTTAAACAAAGAAAAAAACAGCTTAGATATAATAAAAGAGAAACAATTTGCAAGCAAGGAAATTTTGCTCCAAATATTATGTATTTGGAAGAAGGACTTGCGAAGTTATATTTTCAAGGAAAAAACAAAAAGAATTTAATAATAAAAATCGTTACACCTTATGATTTTATAGGTTTATCTTCACTTTTTGGAAAAAATTATTGCTATTATTCTGTTGTGGCATTGACTGATGCAACTGTTAATATGATTGCAAAAGATGACTTTAAAAATAATATTATAAGTAATAGTAAGTTTGCATCAAAAATAATCGAATTATATTGTAATAATAATGCTTTGTTTTTTTCAAGATTAAATGATGTTGCTACAAAACATGTTCATGCTCGACTTGCTGATGCAATCCTATATCTGACTGAAACAAAATATTGTGGAAAAAATCTATTATCTTTAATAACAAGAAAAGAATTAGCTGAAATAACTAATGTCTCTGTTGAAGGCGCAATTAGGTTATTGTCAGAATTCAAAAAGGAAGGAATAATTGATATTAACGGCAAAAATATTGAGATTATAAACCACGAAAAGTTGAAAAGAATTAGTGATGTAGGATAAAAAATTGTAAATTTATTCCTAAAGGGAAATTTTAAAACTTAACATTAAAATGAAAACGAAAGTTGATAAAATACTAGAAAAAGATATATTGTCAAGAGATGATATAATATTTTTGCTGTCAACTGCTGATGCTGCTGAAAGAGATAAAATATACAAAAAAGCTTATGATGTTAAAAACAGAATTGTTGGCAACAAAGTTTATTTGAGAGGATTAATTGAATTTTCAAATATTTGCAAAAACAATTGTTATTATTGTGGAATTCGACATGATAACAAAAAAATTGAAAGATATGCTCTAAGCGATAAAGAAGTTCTTGACGCTATTGAATTTTCATGGAAAAACAAATTTGCTTCAATTGTAATACAATCAGGCGAAAGAAACAATAAAGATTTTGTTGAGCGCATTGATAATATTCTAAAAAAAGCAAAACAAATCACCAATAATGAAATAGGAATTACGCTGTCGGTTGGTGAACAAACAGAAGAAACTTACAAAAGATGGTTTGAAAGTGGAGCACACAGATATTTGCTAAGAATTGAAGCGTCCAATAAAGAACTTTTTAAAAAAATCCATCCTAATGATAATAATCATTCTTTCGAAAAGCGTTTAAAATCATTAGAAAATTTAAAGAAAACAGGATATCAAACAGGCACCGGCGTTATGATAGGTATGCCATTTCAAACAATAGAAGATCTTGCTGATGATTTATTGTTTATGAAAAATTTTGATATTGATATGGTTGGAATGGGACCATATATCGAACATAAAGACACTCCGCTTTTTAAATACAGTAATTTGTTGATGTCAAAACAAGAACGCCTTAATTTGACTTTAAATATGATAGCTGTATTAAGAATAATGATGAAAGATATTAATATTGCTTCCACCACTGCTTTACATTCAATAGATAATTTGGAAGTTGATAGTGGTTTAATAGCAGGAGCAAATGTTATTATGCCAAATGTTACTCCTTTGAAATATCGTCTGGATTATTTTCTTTACGATAACAAATCAGTTATTGATGCATGTAGTGATGAGTATTTAGAATCTTTAAAAAAATCAATTATTTTAGCTGGAGATGAAATTGGCTTTGATAAATGGGGCGATTCTAAACATTTTCAAAATAGAAATTGAAAAATAATTTATTATGAAAAATTTAAGATATGTGTTTTTAGTATTTTTCTTGAGTTTCTTTTTGCTTTCTTTTGGGCAAACACCAACAACACAAAAAGTGTCAAATCAACACCAAATTTGGATAAGATATTATAATAAAATTAAACTCTCTGATAAATGGAGTTTTCAAACCGAATTAGAAAACAGACGTTTTACTTTCCCCGACAGAAACGGACAAATGTTAATAAAATCACATCTACATCGCAAACTTAATGATAAAAGAGATGTAGCAATTGGACTTGCTTATTATTCAAATGGTCAAAGCAATCCTTCATCAACCAGTAATTTATTTGTGCCCGAATGGCGACCTTTCCAAATGTTTTCTGTTAAGCAAAAGTTTGGAAAATCAAATTTTAGTCATAGATATGTTCTTGAAGAACGTTTTAAGGCTAAAACAAAAAACGATGAAGTTATAAGCGGTTATAAATTTAATCTTAGAATAAGATACAGAGCTCAGTTTGATTATCCTTTAATTAATAATTCTGAAAACAAAAATATTGTAAAACTTAAAATTTTCGATGAAATATTAATTAACACAGGAAATGGAATTGTTATGAATGTATTTGACCATAATAGATTTTATGCTGGATTAAATTTCTGGTTAAGCAAATGTTTTTCAATAGAAGCAGCCTATTTACACATATACAAGCAAAGAAGCTCAGGATTTGAATATTACAATCAAAATAATGTTCGCATTACTTTGTTTCATAATATAAATTACTAACAAAATTATTAACTAAATTTTTTCAAAATGGAAATTATTACAACAACAGTGCTTTTGCTACTGTTAGTAGCTATTGTATGTGAATTTATTGATTCTTCGCTTGGGATGATGTACGGCACAATTCTTTCGCCTTGTCTTATTATTTTTGGATTTGATCCGGTCATAGTAATACCTTCATTATTGTTTTCGCAAGCAATAGGGGGCAGTGTTGCTTCTTGGCGACATCATAAATATAAAAATGCTGAGTTTAGCACAAAATCAAAAGATTTTAAAATTGCTTCTTTAATATTTGTATTAGGAATTGCTGCAGTGTTTTTAGGAGCTTTCGTAGGTTCAATTATCCCAAAAGTGTTTCTTAAAACATATATTGGTTCTTTAGTTTTAGTTATGGGAATAATTCTTTTAGTTGGCAAAAGATTCTCATTTTCATGGTGGAAAATTTCTATTATTGGAATTATTAGCGCATTTAACAAAGCCCTATCCGGTGGTGGATTTGGACCTGTTGTTGCAAGCGGCCAGGTGCTATCGGGAAGAGATGGAAAAAATGCAATAGGCTCAACAGTTTTTGCTGAAGCTCCTATTTGTATTACAGGTTTTCTCGTTTGGATTTGGTTTTCATATTCCGAAATTAATTTAGAAACACTTCTCGGAGTTCTAATCCCATTGTCAATCGGTTCGATGATTGGTGGTTTTTTTGGACCTCGTGCTTTGTCGAAAGTAAAATCTAATAAAAAATTAATTATTGGATTAGGAATTTTAACCGTTGTTTTAGGAACTTGGACTTTGGTTAAAACACATCTTATGTAGAACTGCTCTGTAAATTCATCATTATAATTTACATAAATAAGATTTCTTTCGTTTTTGAATTTTTATTTTTGATTCTTTTTCAATTATATAGATTTATATTTTCCTATATAGACTAAATTGCTTGGCATTTTTAAATCTTGTCTTATAATTATTCCCTTGTTTTTTATATATTAATCATGGATGTTTCATATTATAAAAAAAATAAAAAGCTTGTATTATGAACATATGTGCATTATATTTGCAAAATATTTTCACTACCATTAGAACAATAGAAAAATAAATTCATTAGTAAAGTATTCGGATTAACATCTGAAAGCTTTAGCAAGATATCTAAATAATGAATTATTAAGTAAATTTTAAGAATATTTATTTGTATAAATAATTATAAATCTATATTTTAAATATGAAAACAGCATTTGCATCAGAAAATGGAAAATCATATATAGACAAGCATTTTGGTGATTCTGACTATTATTATATTTATGAAATTTCATCATCAGAGATTAAGTTTATAAAAAAGATTAGTAACATAAGCGAAGAAGAAGATGAAGATATTCATGCCGACCCTAAGAAAGCTAAAAGTGTTGCTAAAATGTTGAAAGCAGAGAATGTAAAAGTAGTTGTTTCTAAAATTTATGGACCGAATATTAAAAGAATCAGAAAAAATTTTGTTTGTGTTTTGATGAATGACGATGATATATCGGATAGCATAAAAACAATTCAACAAAAATCTGATATTCTGTTAAAAGAATGGAATAAAGGTGAAGATAGAAACCATATCAATTTGAAAATTGAATTGATATAAAAAATATTTAATATTGATAAAGATATTTTTGCTTTCTTTATGCAAAAAAATAAAATGTATTTATAACTATTAATAATTGGTGAAAAGATAAATTTTTTTTAATCATATTAGTATAACAGTAAAAGATAGGGAAAACCTTGTTAATAAATCAAAACTCAAAATTACAAATGTGTGAGAATTAAAAGAGAATTTTTCGACCTGATATTTATTAAAGATAAAAGTAGTAATGTTTTTAGATTAAAGAAAAATAAATTAATACTAATTAATAACTAAAGGAGAATAATATTATGAAAAATTTAATGAATTTATATGATGATTTAAACTGGAATGATGCAGTTGATTATTCAAAAGGAACAAAAAGAAAGGTGCTAAGAGATGAAAACGGTGCTAGAACAATTTTGTTAAAATTGCCAAAAGGCTTTTTAATGGCTCCGCATTCACATATTACCACCGAGCAAAATTTTGTTCTTGAAGGAGAATATATAAGTAATGGAAAATCCTATCCGGCAGGGTCATACCAAATTTTTTCGCCAGGTGATGAACATGGACCATTTGAATCAAAAAATGGAGCCTTAATCTTGGTTATCTGGGATCCAATAAAGTAATAAAAAGAAGGAGATAATTGAAAAATATCTGCATTGATAAAATAAAGAAAGATTAACTGGTGGAAAAAGTTATAGTATGTTTATCGTTAATCTGTTCACGGTGTAATACTCTAAAAGCTTATTAAAAAAAAGAAATCAGGTTTATGGATATTGATATCTCACGAGACCAAAGGGATGAAGACAAATTAGTAAAACGTAGCAGACAAATAAAAGTGCTTCAAACTGATAGTAATAGTGAAATTATTGTCGGTTTCGAGAAAAATTGAATTAACAAATTCTTTGAAATAGGAAATTATAAATCGGAAACACAATGTTAAGAATAATAATTTGGATAATAATGATTTTTGGTGGTTGTGGTTTTGGATATTATATTGATTCTTTGATATTTGAAAATATCCATCAAAATATTATTTTTCATATTGTTAGTTTTCTAGTTGGTGTTTTTCTGTTATTTATTGTAATGAAAATCAGTAAAAACACTGGCAGAACACTTGCTAAATATGGACGAAAAGGCAAATTAAAAAGGATGCAAACGAATGTTCTTGTAAAACAGGGAATTTACAAATACATGAGACATCCGATGCACCTCGGATTATTCCTTTTTCCTCTTGGAATAGCTTTCTTAATTGGTTCGCCTTCGTTCATTCTTATTATTGCACCTGTTGAAATAATTTTTATGTTGATAATGATAAAATTAGTTGAAGAACCTGGAGCAATTAAAAAATTCGGAGATGAATATCTTAACTATAAAAAGCAAGTTCCATGGTTTTGTTTTAAAATCAAATGTTTGAAAAAATTATTAGAAAATGTCCCAAAGAATTATGTATAAGCATCTTTTCTGACCTGTTCCGTCACGCAGATTGGGTATGTCATTGGGAATTGATTTGATACCTAAAAAAGTTTGTTCATTAAACTGTGTTTACTGCGAAGTAGGTAAAACTACTAAACTTACTCTTGATAGAATGGAGTATGTTAAATATAATAAAGTTAACTGCTTATCCCCTTCGGTCAAGTTAAAAATATTAACTTTGTTTTATGACAAAAGTAGAAAAATATCCGAAAGATTTTCAAGAGTTTCTTGCCCAATTTAAGGGTGATGATGATTGTTGGGATTATATTTTTAATATGAGATGGCCAGAGGGTTTTAGCTGTCCAAAATGTGATAGCAAGCAATATTGGATAACAAAGAAACGGTTGATACACTGTACTTCCTGTGGGCACCAAGCATCAATAACTGGAGGTACAATATTTCATGGGACGAGAAAACCTTTGTTGTTATGGTTTCACATAATGTGGTGGGTTGTAGCTCAGAAGACTGGAGCAAGTGCATACAATCTAATGGATTTTATGGGATTCGGGTCATACGAAACGGCATGGACATGGTTACAAAAGTTACGCAGGGCAATGGTACGAACTGGAAGGGACAAACTAACTGGCGTTGTTGAAGTTGATGAAACATTCATTGGTGGAATGGAAATTGGAAAAGGAAAACAAGGGAGAGGTGCGGAAACAAAAACATTGGTTGTTGTGGCAACGGAATGCAATGGCAAAAAAATAGGCAGGGTTCGTTTCAAGTGCATACCAGATGCTTCTGGAGAGAACCTTATTGAATTCATTGAGGAGAATATTGAGTTTGGTAGTAAAATAATAACGGATGGTTGGAGTGGGTATAGCTCTTTATCGAAGTCAGAAAAATACGAACACGATGTCAAGATTATTTTTGGGAGCGGGCAAGAAGCACATGAACTCTTACCTCATGTGCATTTGGTCGACTCGTTAGTTAAAAGGTGGATTAATGGCACTCATCAAGGGGAAATTTCACCAAAACATCTGCCAAACTACTTGGATGAATATGCATTCAGGTTTAATAGAAGGCTTTCTACTTATAGGGGGAAGTTATTTTATCGGTTGGTTCAGCAGGCTGTTGAAACATCACCAATTCCTTTTAATGAAATAATTAAGTCAACTTGACCGAAGGGGATAAGCAGTTAAAGTTATTACTGAATTAAAACAGTTTATGAGCAGTAATCCTAAAATCGACTACATTACTTTTTCAGGGTCGGGAG
>CAYLPA010000020.1:0-25192 GCA_964385385.1 uncultured Saprospiraceae bacterium
GTTTTGATAATAATAAAACTCCAATTATTAGGAAAATCAGAAACAAAAAGTTTTTTAAACTATCAAAAATTGCTTCGGAAACAAGGGTAGCATTTGCAATCGAAATGAAAGCAATCAAAACATATCCCAAATAGAAAAGGAAAATGTTTTTTCTTAGAATGCTAGTGTCAAAAAAAGATTTCTCTTTCAATTTATAAAAAACAAAACCAACGAAAAATACGAGTAGGGTAGAGGTTAAAAAAAACTTCGGCATTAATGCCTGGTCTAAAGTGAAATTGAAGTTGATGAATGGAATTATTAAACTAATAATTACAAAGATTCCTCCTATTCCTAACTTTTTATAAATTTTTTTAATCACACAAAAGTTTTTTAAATTAATATTAATATGAATCAAGAGTTGGATTACAAATTACTGGTTTATTGGTTCAACCCTTCCAGAGTTTCAAACTCAGGAAGGGTTATTTGAGATACGTTTATAATTAATTATACTTGATTAGCATATTTAATGACTATTTGAAAACAATTATTTTTTTGACTATATTTTATTTATCATTGTTAGATTCAGAAAACAAATTATTTCAAATATTTTTTTCCTTGCAGCATAATTACATTGTCTATTTCTTTATCACTTTAAAGGTTCGTTTAAAAGCATTGTCCCTTTCAATTTCAAGAAAATATAAGGATTCTTGTCCAACAAGTTCAAAACTTATTTCTTTTGTATTTTGAAACACCAATTCGACAATTAATTGACCATAAATATTGTATTGTCTTATATGGATTATTTCGCTAAATTTTTCTAATTCGATATTCAGTAAACTACTTGTTGGGTTCGGATAAATATGAATATTATTCAAATTATCAAAGTTCTGAATGGAGCTTAGATTTACATAGTAACAAATAGATGTATCTGCACAAGCATTCACAGTAGATGTAACTTCAACAGCATAATTGCCATTTGAAGTTGGAACAAAAAACGAGTCTATAGCTCCAGTAATTTGGCTAAAGGCATTATCACAATCAAGCCACTGGTAATATGCAGATGTAGCATTTGAAAACAAAGTGTCATTATTTATATACACACTAATGTCAGGCTGTAGCATTTTTAAATTAATTGTAATAATACTATCACAACCAACTGAATTTGGAATCGTATCTAAATAAGTACCTGATTGTGTCACAATATTTCCACTAGGTAAAACATAATGTCCACATGCAGAGTCATTAAAATAACTTTCAGTATGACAAACCATTGCTTCAACAACTGAACTATACATAGGATTGCTACCATTTAACTTGAAGAAATTATGTTTAACTGTAAAGGTATCAGTTATAAAATCATATTCAAACAAAATACCTTTATTGAAAAAACCTCCAGCAGAAGTCATTCCGTAAAGCTTACCATTAGATGACAGAATAAGGTCGTCACGGGGTTTTTCTCCATCGTTTGGTGATCCTTGGAAAATATGTTTAACAAATACTGTATTTGAAATAGAATTATATTCAAACAATGCTCCATCATAACCACATTTGGCACTTGTTAAACCATAGTAAATTCCATCACGAGTATATACTAGCCGTCCTTCTGGCCATTTTCCAGTAGTGTTATAATTAAAATTATGGAGGGTAGAAAACTGATTTGTATCTGGATCAAATTCAAAGATTACTCCTGCAAAATGTGCTCCCCCATTCCCATTCATTCCTATTAAGTTGCCATTTGGAGTCAATATCAATCCTGCAATAGGTCTATTACCAGTAGTATTTGAGTTAAAATCAAATACTTTAACATATTGATTAGTGGAAGGTGTATATTCGAAAATAGTTCCATTGTTGCTGCTTCCTCCATTATATGTTACTCCATATAATTTATAGTTTAGTCCGAAAACAAGATATCTTCCAGGTGCTGTTCCTGTTACATTTTGATTAAAACTGAATTTCACAATGAAGGTATCCAAAATAGGATTATACATAAAAATGTTTCCATCACCATATAAGCCTCCATCTCTGTTTGTCCCCCATAATACTCCTAATGTATCTTCAACAAGATTAGTGGAAAGAAAACCTGTTTGAGTATAATCAAAATCTATTTTCTTCGAAAACTGATAGCTTACTGGATCGAACTCGAAAAGACCGCCACATGCATTGATACCCCCACTGTAAGTTGTTCCGTATAGTTTTCCGTTTGAGGCTTGAATTAAGTTTCCCCAAGGATTAAAGGGATCTTTGCTTTCATTCAAATCAATTCTATCATAAAATGTCCCACTTAAAGGATTATACTCAAACAGGACACCATGACAAGCATGACCACCATATTTTGTAATACCGAAAATATGATTATTTGATGTGATGCACAGTCCTCCATAGGGATTATAACTAATATTATTGACACCAAAATTTATCTTAGCACTAATACTGTGGTTAGATGTATTATATTCGAAAAGCACACCTTTGTTATTAGTACCACCCACACTAGTAACACCATACATTTTTGAATTGGCAGCTTGTACTAATTTCCCAAGTGGAATAGAACCTGTAGTAGAATTAGAAAAATCATGTCTTTTTGTAAATGTATCGGTAGTAATATTATATTCAAACAATACACCTGCGGAGTTGGTTCCACCATTAGATGTCAAACCATAGAGTTTACCATTAGAAGCTTCCAGCAAAGTTCCAAATGGTGCTTCACCTTTAGATATACCGTCAAAATCAATTTTTTTTGAATAGGTGTTGTTAATTATGTTATATTCAAACAATACTCCTTTGCCATTTGCACCTCCAGTTCTTGTTAAACCGTACAATTTTCCATTATATGCTTGAATAAGTTTAGAATATGGCTCAGCTCCACTTAAGTAAACAAAATCATGCTTTTTTGAAAAGGCTCCACTAACAATATTGTATTCAAAAATAACACCTTTATTGTTTGCACCTCCTTTAACTGTAAGTCCGTATATGAGACCATTGGATGCCTGCATTAAACTACTTTGCGGCAATGAGCCATTAGGCAGACCTGTGAAATCTAGTATCTTCAAATACTGTTTTGTAATTGGGTCAAACTCAAAAAATACGCCAAGTGCATTTACTCCTCCCTCACTCGTCATTCCGTATAGCTTACCATTACTGGCATATAGTAATTCTCCTTCAGGAAACTTTCCTGTATAATTACCATCAAAATCAAATAATTTGTTAAATTCTTTAGTTGCTGTATCGTATTCAAATATCACCCCAAATCCATTAATACCTTTTGTTCTTGATAAACCATAGAGTTTACCATTGTTTCCTTCCGTTAAATCAGTATGTTCAATAACTCCTGCATCATTTTTTTTAAAGTCATGAACTACTGTAAAATTATTTCCATTAACATCAGTTTTAAAAATTACACCCCCGCAATACTTGCCCCCATCAGAAGTCATTCCATAGAGGTAAGGCGTTTGTGAACAAAGACTAAATGCTACTAATAAAAATAACAGAGAAAAAAAGGTGGTTTTCATATTCAATGATTATAAAGTTAAAACTTTAATTATACAAAACTAACAAATAATTGATTAAAATTAGATAATTAAACGATTTTGTTAGTTGGAGTTAGTGAAATTGAAGTTGATGAATGGAATTATTAAACTAATAATTACAAAAACACTTATATTGTCTTTAAGATTTTTTGTCACAAGATTAAATTTTCCTAAACAAATGTAACAAAATAAAAGAGTTAGTAAACCACAACTTTTTCAACAATAATTTTATCTTGAAACTTAGCCTTAACATAATAAACTCCCGCATTAAATTTTTGATTGTTAATTTTTAGAGAGTTGTTTTTGTTAATGTTTTTTGAAAGAATTTGTTTTCCGTTAATATTATAAATTCTTATTTCGATACAATTATTCTGGTCGAAAATTATTGAAAAATTGCCGTCATTTGGATTTGGAAAGATTTTTATTCTATCATTATAAAAAGCATTTTCTGAAATTCCAACTCCATAATCAATAATGTTTGAAGTGTCAGAAGCACAGCCATTAGAATTGGTAACAATCACATAATAATTTCCATAATGAGTTGGTTTGTAGCTTTGGTTTGTAGCACCGGAAATAATCCCTGCACTATCATGCCATTGATTCCCATACAAAGCACTTGACCATAAACTATCTCCAAGAATAATGCTGATTGATGGAGTTGGTGGCGTTGGATGAACAGTAATTAAAACTGTCTGAGTAGTGTCAAAACAACCTCCCAGGCTACAAACGACCGAATATACTCCGCTTGTTTTTGCAACATACAATGGGCTAATTGCTCCGGGAATTGGAGAATTATTTAATAACCATTGAAAATTATATATTGATGGAGACGGACCTGACAGCACTGCGCTATCACCATCACAAAAAGTGGTGGGATCTATTGTTACAATGTTTCCAACACTAAATCCAGAATAGCCAATAATAAATTCTTTGCTTCCTGTAATAGTTTTTACTAAAATATTATTAATTATACTAAGACTTGCATTTAAATTTGTCCACGCTGGAGTGGAGTTATTATTTCGTCCAAGTAATTCAATTGAATTACATCCTCCTGTGCTTAGGTTTCCATAATTTAATATGGCTTCATAGCTTGTAGTTGCTTAGCCAAAAACCGCAATTCCCCAATAATGCGTTGTATCTATTCCTGTACTGGAAGTTGGAATACTTACACTATTTGGTGTTTCATCAATTCTATAAATATGAATTGAACTGGGTGCCCCACTTACATTGCTTAAAAAAAGAGTATCCTGATTAATTCCTGATAAACTAAAATTATAAGGACTTGTATAAGAAGCTGCACTAGTATCTCCCAATGGAACTCCAGAAGTAATCCATGTTGGGCTACTATTTAATGTTCCGGTATTTGTATTTACACTATGGTCGGCTGTTGTTGTGCCTGTTCCCTCATCAAATTTCCAATACGCTTTAAGATTAGAATAATTTGGATGTGAAGATGTTGTTTTTCTGCACATCCAGTTTCTGATATTGTTTTTAGAAAGGGCAACATTCCACAATTTAACTTCATCAATTTTACCGTTAAAATGACGCAAGCCACCGATAGAGCAAACTGCGGCACCAATTCTCAGATTACTATTATCAGTATTTATAGAACCACTATATGATGTAGTCCCAACCAAATCTCCGTTAACGTATATTTTAAGAAAACTTCCATCAAAAGTTCCAACAACGTGATTCCATGTGTTAAGCGACATTATCGCAGCAGACTCAGCTTCCTGCCAGTTGCCTGTTGTTCCAATGTTAAATGATAATTTTCCATTAGCTCCACATCTTAAAACATATCCATACTCTGTTGAACCTAACCAGAATTCTTTGCTCACAATTGAACCACCCCAAGATGCAGCATCCCATGAAGTTGCATTTATCCATGCTTCAATAGTTAATCCTGTTGTCATATTTATAGATGTATTATTATTAACTTCAAGGTAGGCTAAAGTGCCAAAGTTTAATGCTTTTCCTGAGCTGGGAGATTGAGCATTAATTGTTGAAATAAATGTTATTACTGATAATACAAGAATTGTAAATAGCTTTTTCATGATTTTTAATTTTTGTAATTATTAGCAAAGATAAATGTTTTTAAAATTAGAAAAAATTCAAAATTAATATTCTAGCAGATAATCGCTTGAAATAATTTTATAAACAATGAATTTTTTTTGTAATAATATTTCCAAGCCTTCTAGAGTTTTAAACTATGGAAGGATTGGATGTTGTCTTTAATGAAATTTACTTTGAAAAAGAAAAAATTGAAGTTTTATTGTTTAATATTAGCATTTGCAAATACCAAAGCTTTTGAAATAGTATCAAAAAGATTTCTTAAATTTGCAATAATAATTAAACACAATGTTTTCAAGCAAAATATACCTTAGTATTTTAGTACTGATTTTTCTTTTATTTGGGAAAATCAGCTTTTCGCAATCCGAGAATAATAGAGATAGTCTAATTGATGTAATAAATAATACTACTGATGACTTAGTAAAACTTCAAGCTTATTCTTTATTAATAAAGAACGATAAAAATGTAATTGACATAGAAGGTAAGTTATATTTAGACTATGCTATTAATTTAGCAAATGATATTGAAAACAAGCACTATAATGCTTTATTCGCTTGCTATTATGGAGAATATTATATTCAAAAAGGAAATTATTCTAAAAGTTTTGAGAAGCTTCAAAATGCATTAATTCTTGCTGAAGAAATCAAATCAGATACAATTCTGGCTCACGCAAATATTGATATTGCAATATTATTCTTTTATTGGAAAAATTATAAGAAGGCTGAAGAGCATTCGTTAAAAGCCTTGAAATATGCTGAAAGAGCAAAAACATCAACTTATCATAGTGCGATATACAACTTACTTGGAGCCATTTATGGTGAAAAAAATGAATACGAAAAGGCTAAGACTTATATGCATAAATACCTTAAATATGGAATTAAATATGACAATTTCAGATACATAATATCAGCTTATAGTAATCTTGCATTGCTGTCAAAAGATTTGAATCAAATGGATTCATGCATGTATTATTCCCAATGTGCACTTGAAGTTGCTACGAAAAACAAAAGTATTTCAGGACAGCATACTATTTACAACTCTATGCTTAGAATTTATATGTCGATTAATGAATGGGATTCTGCTAATTTTTATTTGCAAAAGGCACTTAAATTAAAGGATATTTCACATGCTCCAATGAAAACTTTGTTCACATATAAGTATGCTTACAATTATTTTAAGAAACGAGAATTGGTAGATTCTGCTCTATATTATCATGAAATCTACGTCGATTTTAAGGACTCCCTTTTTAGTGAAGAACAGTTTAATAAGATTTCTGAATTACAATCTAATCTAGAAACTCAGCAACATAGAATTGTGATAAAGAATCTGGAAACAAAGAATAAAATTAAAACGATTCAAATTATTGGAATTTCGTCCAGCCTTAGCTTAATACTAATTATTTTGTTTTTGGTTTATAGAAGTTCGAGACTAAAGAACATATTAATAATGCGGGAAAAAGCCTTGGCTGAAGAGAAAGCTTTTTCTATGAAAATAAAATTGGATTTCCAGAAAAAAGAGATGGTAAATAATGCCCTTTATATTGTAAATCAGAATAAAGTTTATGATGGTATTATTAAAAATTTAAATGAAATAGAAAAAATTCCAGAAGATGAAAAACCTTATGCTTTGAAAGCAATAATTTCTAAAATACAAAAGAATAAAAAAGCATCTGAGAGAAAAAACTTTGAGATAAATTTCAAGAAATCTCATGAGGATTTCTATAAAAAATTAACTGAAACTTACCCCAACCTAAGCAAGAAAGACCTTGATTTATGTGCTTTTCTAAAATTAGATATGTCAACCAAAGAAATTTCCATTTTAACAAATCAATCAGTAAGAGCTTTGGAAGTTGCTCGGTCAAGACTAAGAAGTAAGCTTGGAATAGAGCATAATATTAACTTGACAGAATTCATTAGAAGTCTCTAAAATTTCATAAACTACATAAAATATTCTTATTCTAAATTTAAATAATTTGGCTTTATCTAAACTATATGTCTGATTAACACTCCATCTGAATTTCTATTGTGCAAATAATGTGAGCCATTTTTCTGGTTTTGAGATGTTTTATGTGGGTGGTTTTCTTGATAATGAATATCAGTCTATCTTATTTTACATTGCAAAATCTCAAAATTTATATTCATACATTAATATTAAGTAGTATGAAAACTATAATTAAAAGCAAATTACTTTTCATTTTCTCACTAGGAATTATCTTATTATTCAATTCATGCAATAATAATATTGAAGAATATTGGAGTAATGGAAATTTAAAAACTTCGATTGAATATTTAAATTCTGATAAAACGGATTATAATTATTGTGAATATTACGATAATGGGCAACTGAAAACAGAAGCTTCTTACAGAAATGAATTCCTTGATGGTGATTATCGTAAGTATTTTAAAAATGGGAAATTACAACTTTTTAGAAGATATAAAATGGGCAAGATTGATGGCTTAGAAACAATCTATGACGAAAAAGGAGAAGACCAAAGTCAAAGCATTTACAAAAATTCACTTTTGAAAGAAAAAGAATTATTTACAGATAAGAAATCTGTTAAAAATATTAATAATTTAAACCTAACAAAATGATACGAAAACTATTATTAGCATTGTTTATGTGTATTTCAATATCTGCCATGACACAGACAGCATTTATAAGCGAAAATTTTGAAGGCACAGCACTATCGATGACTTCAATTTCAAATGGGACAACTAACTGGGCTTTAAGTAGTAATTTGTTTTCACAAGGATCAAAATCAGACACTTGTGTATTATCCTTAAATGATACTGTTTATTTAGAGTCAAGTGTGTTTAGTACAATTGGTAGCCCGATTGTATATTTTGAATTTGCTCAGATATGCAAAATTGAATTTTTCGATAAAGCTTTAGTTGAAGTTTCAATTGATAATGGTTTAACATGGACTGCTTTGAGTACATCAGAATATCTTGGTCAGGGGGTTTTATTTTTAAATGGATTTAATGAAGCTAGTTATCCTACAGTATGGGGCTTATCAGCTGGTTCAATTCCAAATAATCAATGGTGGAAAAACGAAAAATTTGATATTTCATCAATTGCAGCTAATAAATCCCAGGTGAAAATTCGTTTTACTATTATTGATGCTAATGCTAATGGCATAAATGGTTATTATGGATGGTTGCTGGATGATATTAAAGTTTGGCGTCCATATAATCAGGAAGCGAAAGCAATCAGTTATTATATGCCTTTTGCACTTCCTTCAGGTTGTGGATTAAGTAATGAAGTTGTTCAATTTACAATTGCAAATGTAGGTTCAGCAAATTTTTCAGGAAATCTTACTGCATCTTTTCAAAGAGAAGGGCAAGCAGTTGTTACTGAGAATATAAGTTCGCAAGTTAATATGTATGATACGATTACCTATACATTTTCAAATAAAATTGATCTTTCTACTTTTCAAGATACTGTTTATGAAGTAAAGGTTTGGGTAAATCTTGCAAATGATTCATTAAATACAAACGATACAATAATAGATAATGTGATTTCACGCGTGGCTTTAGCAATGCCACAAGCAAATGATACAACAATTTCATATGGTACAAATGTGAAATTACATGCCACACACACAGATTCAATTAAATGGTATTCGGATCCATTGGCCCAAAATCAAATTCAATATGGGCAATATTATACAACTCCAATTTTATATGATACAACAGTTTATTATGCCCAAGCAGGAGGAGTAGCATTAGATGAAATCACAACCACATTTGCAAGTGGTCATGCATCAGATGGAAATATGTTTGACATTCAGGCAATAAACACTATTACAATTGACAGTTTTGACATAAATGGCTCTACAGATACAATAATTGAGGTTTGGTATAGATCAGGATCCTATGTGGGACATACAACTAGCAATTCCGGTTGGACAAAACTTGGTGAGGATACTGTTGTAAATGCCGTGCAAGGTAATCCTACAAGATTACCTATCGGAGGACTGACAATACCAGCTGGTCAAACTTATGGTATATGTGTAACTTATTTGTCAGGTTCGTTAAAATATACATTAGGAGATGGCACTAATCAAGTTTATCAGGATGAAAATTTGAAATTTATTGGTGGTGTAGGTGGAGCTTATTTCAATTATACATTTAGCCCACGGGTTTGGAATGGAACAATTTACTATCATTCCGGAAATGGTGCAGTGGGTTCTTGCCCAAGTCCAATGAAAAAGGTAACAGTAAATGTTAATAATATTCCTGTAAACAATGCTGCATTAACAACAATATCTCCTGAAGGAAATATGCTAGTAGGAGCAGCTCCTATTAAAGTGAGTTTAATGAATGATGGTATTGATACATTAAAAAAATGTAAGATTTATTATTCTGTTAATGACTCTATTTATCCCGTATTCTTATGGACAGGTTCACTTCTTAAAGACTCTTCTGAATTTGTAACACTTACAAATTTTGCTTTTGGTTCAGGAATTTACAAAATTAAAGCCTGGACATCAATGCCAAACGATAGTGTTGATTTAGCAAATCACAACGATACGATTTCATCATTTGTTTCTATTTGTTTATCCGGCTCGTTTACTCTTGGTGGACCAACAGCAGATATTGCTGATTTTGCTACACTTCAAGCATTATTGGATACTATGGGATTATGCGGTCAAACAACCATAAATATACTTCCGGGCACTTACACCGAGCAATTAGTATTAGGTAATATTAACGGTGCATCTGACAGTACCAGATTAATATTCCAATCTTCTACTGGTAATCCTGCTGATGTAATTATTCAATACACACCAACAACATCTGCTGCAGCTTATGTTATAAAACTTACAGGAACTCAGTATGTTACTTTTAAGAAGCTTACCGTTAAGGCTTTGGGAACGAGTTCTTATGCACATGTTTTCTACCTTACAGATAATTGTAGATATGTAGAGCTTGATAGTAACATCATTCAAACGTATGGTTCTTCTTCTTCTAAGGTAATTTATATTTATGGTGGTGCACCTTCAAAATTTAACACCATTACGAATAATGTGATTCATGGTGGTAGCTATGGTGTTTACATTAAAGCAACTTCTACTTCTTTAATGGGTAAAGGCACCACTATTTCAAACAATATTTTTACAAATAGCAAAGTGTATGTAATCTATGGGTATTATGAGAAAAAATTAAAAATAGAGCATAATACAATGACTAATAATCCATTATCTGAAAATATTTATGGTGCTAGATTGTCCTATTGTGATCAGGTTCATGTGGTAGGAAACAATATGAAATTAACCGGAACAAGAAATGTTTACGGAGCCTATATGTACAAATGTGATAGTTTGACTACAGGTAGAAGTTTGTTTGCAAACAATATGATTATGACATCGGGATTAGGTTCTTATCCGCATTATGGAATTTATCAATATAGAGGTAAGGGAATGGACATAGTTTACAATTCTATTTACAATGAAAATGGAAGTTCTGACAATCGAATGATATGGATAAACAATAATTCTTCAGCTTATGTTCAGGATGCGATTTATAACAATAGCATATACAATTTGGGAGGTGGATATAACCTTGATGTTTCTAGCAATAGCCGCTTAAAAGGTGCCGATAACAATAACATATATGGACCCAATGCAAATACATTTGCTTATTTTGGAACTAACTATACAAGTTTAGCGGCATTAAAAGCGGGTGATCCTAACAACAACCAAAATACAATATCCGTTAATCCACAATATATAAGCACTAGTGATTTGCATACTAACTCAGTGATTTTAAATGCCGCAGGAAAACCAATGTATGATATTGTTAATATCGATATTGACGGTATGGTGCGGGATTCACTTACACCTGATATCGGTGCTGACGAATACATTGTCATTACAAATGATGCAGGAATTGAAAGCTTAGTTTCTCCACAATTTAGCTGTATTGGAGACACTGCAAATATTATTGTCAAGCTAAAAAGTTTTGGAACTGACACTTTATTTAGTTGTACTGTTAATTGGAGTGTAAATGGAGTTGCTCAAACTCCTGTTGTTATAAATGATACTGTATTATTTTATCAGACAACTAATGTTTCTTTGGGAACTTATGTGTTTGCAAATGGAAATGTTCAGAATATAGCATTTTGGACAAGCAGTCCAAATAGTGTGGCAGACTTAAACACAACTAATGATTCACTAGCTTTAACTTTTAGAACATCTCTTTCTGGTGGTACATATACCGTCGGGGGAAGCAATCCTGATTTTCTAAATTTGAATGAAGTTGCAAATGAATTAAACCAATATGGTATTTGTGGGCCGGTTGTATTTAATATTGCATCTGGGACTTATAACGAACAATTTAGTTTAAATAATATTGTTGGAATATCTACAGTAAATACAATAACAATACAATCAGCTACCAACGATAGTAGTGACGTTGTTTTATCATACAATGCAAGTTCTGCTAATTCTAATTTTGTGATAAATTTGAATGCTACCAACAATATTATTATTAAAGATCTTACAATTCAGGCAATAAATGCAAATTTTTCAAATGCTATTATATTAGCTAATACAGCGAATAATATCGAGATTAGTAATTGTGTTATTAAAAACACTTCACATTATATTGGAACAATCTCACTAGACGAAAGAAACCTAATTCACACTAAAGATTCAATTGGTGACAATATCAATATTCATAATAATAATTTTTATTATGGAAACTCTGCTATATTAATGTTTGGTGGAAATACACCTAAATCAGGATGGAATATTTCAAATAATGTATTTAATTTTAATGCTAAAAATGCTATTAAAATTTCTCTTGCTGAGGCAGTTATAATCGATAATAATGAAATAATTAATAGTTCTGTTGTAATAGCGGATTTTAATGCTATTTCAGTTACTCAAAGTGAAGATAGTATAAGGATAACAAAAAACAGAATTAATATTGGTGGAACAGCAGACTGTCAAGGTATTTTGGTTAATAATTGCATAGGAAATGCTGTAACACCAATTCTTATTGCAAATAACTTTATTTCCATAAATCAGATTTCAGCATCAACTTGGGCAAGTGGTATTCAAGCTTCAGCTACAAAACACATTAATATTTATCACAATAATGTTATGTTAACAGGAGGTTATGCTAATTCTTCAGCAATATATGTTAATAATACTTCAAGCAGTCAAACTGATAATTTATTCATTAAGAATAATGTTTTTGCAACTGCTATTTCAGGAGGTTCAATTTACAAATTCATAAATTGTTCAAACACTACTTATGAAAACGATTACAATGTGCTTTACAATGCCGTTTCTGGTAAAATTTCAGATGCAATAACAACTCTAAGTGCATGGCAATCTAATTCAGGAGATGCATTGCATTCTTTTATAATAAATCCTTATTTTACTTCAAATTCCGACCTTCATGTGAGCAATAATTTATTAAATGGAGTTGCTATTGTTGTTCCTGAAGTAATTGATGATATTGATGGGCAAGCAAGAAATACAACTTCTCCAGATATTGGAGCTGATGAATTTGATCCTTCACCTTATGACATTACAGTTTTATCAATTCTTACCCCAAGCAGTTCATGTGGTTTAGATACAAATGAAACCATAAGTATATTAATTAAAAATATTGGAACTGCAAGTGTGAGTAGTGGATTAAGTGTAGCTTATCAATGGCCTGGAATGACAAATCCTGTTATTGAAACAATAAATAATACTCTTTTAACTGGTGATACTTTAGTTTACTCTTTTACAAATAAAGCAAACTTTGATGTTAGTAGTTTTGGAAATGATAGCCTTTTTGCAATAAAGGCATGGTCAATGTTGGCAACTGATTTATCTAAAATTAATGATACATCAAGCCTAAATCTAAATTCTTATTATACACCTATAACTCCAGTTTCAGCGAATGTAGTAGGAGCATATGGTACAAGTTCAACACTAAGCACAACTTCATCATTCACAGTTTCATGGTTTGATTCTTTAACTTCAACAACGCCAATAGGAACTGGATTAACATACCAAACTCCTTTACTATATGACACAACACAATATTGGTTAAGTGCAAGTACAGCTCATTGTGTAAGTCCAAGGTCAACTGTTTTCGTAAATACAACTGGATATCCTTTAATTGATGCCGGAATATCAAGTATTGTTTCACCTTCAGGAAGTGTTCAGTATAATACAAGCCAAGTTCTTCAAGTTGCACTTAATAATTATGGTACTTCAAATCTTACTACTGCTAAAATCTTTTGGAGTATTGATGGTGTTGTAGATTCAATGTTATGGGCTGGGACTTTAATTAATAATGATGTTGATACTGTAGATCTTGATACTTTAGCATTTTCTGGTGGAGTTTATAATTTCAGGGCCTGGAGTTCTATTCCAAATGGTATTGCTGATACCATAAATATTAATGATACTACATCAATACTCACTTTCAATGTTTGTTTATCAGGAAATTATTCAATAGGTGACACTGTGGGTGGTGGAAATTATGATTTCCCAAGTTTCACTTCTGCAGTGAGTGAATTAGTTGCCGGAGGAATATGTGGTCCTGTAACATTCTTAGTTGATTCCAGATTATATGAAGAAAAAGTTATTTTTCCGTCAATTAACGGAGTTGGAACAAATGCCAGAATAACATTTACTTCTTTAAGTGGAGACAGTACAGATGTTAAACTTCATTATACAACATCAGCAACAGTAGCTTGGGCAATGAAGATTAAGGGAGATTATTATACATTCAGTCATATGACACTGTCTTCTTATGGAGGAAGCACCTATGGCAGGGTAATGGAGCTTGCTGATGGAGCAACACATAATGAAATATTAAATTGTGTGGTTGAAGGAGTTTCTGTTACAAGCTCAAGCACTAAATATTCCGTAATTTATAGCAATGGCGGAGGTAATCAGTATAATACAATTAAAAATAACCTGATATTAAACGGTTCCTATTCCTTGTACTTTAATGGCTATAGTAATAATACACAAAAAGGAAATGTTATAGAAGGAAATATTATAAAAGACTTTTATTACTATGGTCCTAGTATGTATTACCAAAAATATTTACACTTTAACTCTAACTATATTGAAAATGGACCTAGTAGTTCGGTTTATGGTCTTCGATTAAGGTATTGTGATCAAATAGAAGTAACAAAAAACACTATAAATGTTACTGGAAGCTCAAGCCATCGTGGTGTTTATATGTACTATTGTGATGGTAGTTCAACCAATCCGAATTTATTCGCAAATAATTTTGTGATAGTTACCGGAGGAAGTTCCAGTACTGGATATGCATTTTACAACTACGGCTCAACTTACACTAATTTCTATAATAATTCTATTCACCAATCAAGCGGAAACAGTTCAGTGGCTTCTTTCTACACATATAGTGGTACTCACCTGAATGTTTTGAACAATGTTTTTTCTAATACTGGTGGAGGATATGCTTACTATTTGGGAACATTGGGTTCAATAGTAAGTTCAGATTATAATGATATTTATGCAACTGGAAGTAAACTTGCTTATTATCAAGGTGGAAAAACCACATTAGCTGCATTTCAGTCTGCAACTTCTAAAGATCAATATTCTATGGATGTAAATCCAATGTTTATTTCATCTACTGATTTACACTCTAATAGTATTGACCTGAATGGCGCAGCACAAGTTTTAAGCAGCGTGATTGATGATATCGATGGAGAAATAAGAAGTCCTTATACTCCTGATATTGGTGCAGATGAATTTTTGATTCCTTTAAATGATGCAAGTATCTCACAAATAGTCTCTCCTGTTTCACCTATAACACCGGGGGTGAGCAATATTTTTGTCAATATTAAAAGTTTAGGTATTGACACTTTAGAATCGGTTACGATTGCATGGGAGGTGAATTCAGTTCCGCAAACTTCATATTCGTGGACTGGAGCAATTACTTATGGAAATACTTCTAATTCAGTTAATATTGGCTCATATAATTTCAACGCAGGAAATAATTATCTTAAAGTTTGGACAGTAAACCCAAATAATCTTCTTGATGAAAACAACCTTAATGATACAGTTGAAGTAATCTTAGTTGGTTGTACAGGACCATTAAGTGGCAACTATACTATTGGTGGAACTTCTGCTGATTATCCAACTATTAATGATGCAATATTGATATTAAATAATTGTGGTGTTGATTCACATGTTGTTTTTAATATTGCTCCCGGTGTGTATAATGAACAACTAGAACTAACTGAAGTCACAGGCGCAGCAGATACAGCAACAATTTGCTTCCAAAGTTCAACTCTCGACAGCACAGATGTAACAATAGCTTACAATTCTTCTATTTCTGATAATTACACAGTTTTAATGAATGGAGCAGATTGGATTAGGTTTAAACATCTAACTATAGATGCAATTAATTCAGTAAATGGAAAAGCTTTAGTTTTTGAAAATATTTCAACACATAATGTTTTTGAAAGTAATATTATTAAAGGAGGGGCAGGTACTACTTCATCAAGTGCAGCAATTTATTCTGATGACGATAATGATTCTTACAATTCATTCAGATATAATCACATTATGAATGGATATTATTCTGTTTATATGGAAGGGGAGTCTGGTTCTTCACTTGAAAATGGTCTTGTTTTCGAATATAATGTTATTTCAGGTTATCATGAATACGGAGTTTATATTTACTATTCAAACAATCTTGATTTCAATCATAATACTATTTCTAATGGAGTGTCGTCAACTTATGGCTATGCAGTGTATTTGGATAATTGTGATGGTGCAATGCAGATTTATAATAATAAAATTAATATAAACACTTCTGGATTTCATTATGGATTACGCTTAGTTGATTGTGAAGCATCAGCCTCAGCTCATAGTAGAATTTACAATAACTTTTTTAGTGTTGTAACTACTTCAGGTTCTTCTAAAGGTTTTTATGGCAACAATATCACTTATCAGGATTTTACAAATAATAATATACTTGTTAAAAGTTCACATCCTGCTGCCAGAGGCTTATATATTGTTTCCGGTTCTAATAATCGAGTACTAAATAATAATATTATGATAGATAGTTCTGGTCATGCTTATTATGTGGATGATGCATCAGCATTAATTGAAAGCAACTACAATAATATATTTAGTAAAGATCAGTTTGGATATTATGGTAATTCTAATGTTGCAAGTTTATCGGCATTACAATTAGCAAGTGGCATGGATTCAAACTCTGTAAGTACTAATCCAGAATATAATTCAGTATTTGATCTTCATGTATCAGCAGTTACTTTAAATTCTAATGCACTGCCAATTAATTGGATTGTCGATGATTTTGATGGACAAATACGTAATCTTAATTATCCTGATATTGGAGCTGATGAATTCACTCCTCCAGCATTAGATATTGCAATAATTGAATTTATAAAACCTATTAAGAATTTTATCTTAGAAGGTGATTCTCAAAAAGTAGTTGTAAAGATTAAGAATTTTGGAGCAGACACACTTCATTCTCTAAACATATCATATAAATACTCAAATAATCAGGTGATAACTCAAACTTGGAATGGAACACTTTTACCTGATGATACTACAAATATGTTATTTACAACCCAATTAATTGCTCAAATTGGGACAGAAGATTTGTGTGCTTACGTAACACTTATTGGTGACACAAATGCCCAGAATGATACAATCTGTATGGGTTTTACCGGTATGCCATTAATAGTTCCTTCTCATTGTGATGATTTTGAAACTGTTAATATTTGGGCAACACCTGAAAGTGAGTGGCAACATGGAAATCCACAAAACACAACAATTAATTCTGCTTATAGTGGTAATATGGTGTGGATGACTCAACTCACAAGTAACTATAATAATTACAGAAATGAATATCTCTATAGTCCATATTATGATTTTTCGAATGTTATGAATGGCTCTACATTAAAATTTCAGAGAAACAACAAATTTGCTTCAAATGATGGTTTTACAATTGAGTACTCAAACAATGGTGGAGCATCATGGTTGCCAATTGGCTATGTGGGAGACACCTTGGGAACTAATTGGTATAATGGTCAAAACGGAGGAGTTTATATGTTCATAAATTCAACATCGTCATGGTTGCAGTCAACATATGATTTAAGTCAATTTAACCAAGCAACTGTACCTATTCAGTTTCGTTTCCGATTTACTTCAAATTATTCCGGAACAGATGAAGGTGTTGCTATTGATGATTTTTGTATTAAAGCCAATCCTTTTCCTAATGATGTTGGAGTAGTTTCTATTGATGCTCCTGTTGACAGCTTGCAGGCCGGATCACTAAATAATCAAATAAGTATAAGTGTGAAAAATTTTGGTACACTTACTCAAACTACAATCCCACTAAGTTATAAAATAGGAAACAATCTAGCAATAACAGATACACTTAATATTCCGGCAGGATTAGCATTTGATTCAGTAGCTCAATTTACTTTTTCTCAACAATTTCAATGTCCTGTAACTGATTTTGATATTTGCGCCTACACTTCACTAAGCACTGACGGAAATATATTGAATAATCAAAAATGCAAAAATATTATTGTATATGCAGCTAATAGAGATGCCTCAGTAACAATGATTATTAGTCCTAATGATTCAACATCATTATATGTTCCACAAGAAGTAAGTGTTCGAATAAAAAATATAGGCTTAACTCCATTTAGTATATGTGATGTGCAATACAACATAAATAATGGAACTCCAATAATTGAAACATGGTCAGGTCAAGCACTTAATCATGGAGATTCAATCGATTTTACTTTTATAACAAAATATAACTCTCTTATTGGGAACTATCAATTATGTGCAAAATCAATACTTCAAAATGATGATATTCCTTCTAACGACGAAATTTGTGAAAATCTATTAGGAACTATAGGAATTGATAAATATGACAATAGCAAGTTTATTTTATTCCAAAATGTTCCTAATCCTACTTCCGGAATATCAATTGTGATGTATGAGATTCCATCTTCGGGTCAGATTAGATTCAGTTTGACTAATACATTCGGGCAATCAATTCTTTTAATTGAAAAGAAAGTAGTTGCGGGAAAACATGAAATTTCAATTGATGCTAATAGTTTAAAAGCAGGAATATATTATTATACCTTAGAATTTGATTCTTATAGAATAACAAAGAAAATGATTGTTAATCATTAATAATTAATTGGTTTATTCTAAAAGACTCTCTGTTCTGTGTGGGAGGAGAGTTTTTTATTTCTAATATACTAAATCTCCCTTTCTATTGATAAAATCTCCTGTTTCGTTGATTATATTTTTAAATAATCAATTACAACTTTAGTTTTGCCATAATTGTAAACATTAAATAGGAAAAGCACGAGCAATGAGAACAGATTTTTTAACTCCAATAAAATTGGAGGAGATGGAAAAGGTAAAACTAATGAACCGAATTGATAGGAAATATTTCTTTCATATTGACCATCTTCAGAAACTGCTCAATTCTGTCAAAGAATACTATTTCATTTTAAATATTAACAACCAAAGTGAAATGCTTTATACCACCACTTATTACGATACAGAAAAAAATAATATGTTTACCGCTCATCATAATGGGAAACTAAATCGTTACAAAATCAGACGTAGAAGTTATGTGAGTTCAGGAATTAGTTTTTTAGAAGTAAAATTTAAAACCAATAAAGGACGAACCAAAAAGAAAAGAATTTCTGCTGAATATAAAAATACAATATTCACAACACAAGAAGATAGCTTTTTAAATAAATGCAGCCCTTATCATTCAAGCGACCTTCAAATATCACTAATGAATAAGTTTACGAGAATAACACTCGTAAATAAAAATTTTGATGAACGCTGCACAATTGACATCAATCTTGAGTTTAAATTTTTGGATAAAGAAATTGGCCTTGATGATCTCGTTATTGTTGAAATCAAATCGGATGGCAATTCATCAATTTCACCTTTGGCAAAAGTTCTACGTGAGCTTAGAATTAAATCAACAGGATTTAGTAAATATTGCATTGGAAGGACAATTACAGATGCTGATTTAAAACGTAATTCTTTCAAAGAAAAAACTCGAAGCATTGAAAAACTTCTTCACACAAATACTAAATTATATAACAAAAAATATATATCATGATAGATTCAACATCCTTAATTGATGCAGTCAATTCAATAGCAAACAGTCCGGCAGTTGCAGAAGCAGCAAATTGGGAAGAACATATTCGCTTTCTTGGCATCAAGCTAATTAACGTTAATGATTTTACAGAACTTCTTTTCAGATTTGTTTTTAATACCTTTCTTGTTTTTATAGTTGTTCATTTTATGTATGCAAAAAACAGTCACCGCAAAGACTATTATTTTAGCTATTTATCTGTTGGAGTAATCGTTTTCTTATTAAGTTTTTTGCTAAATAATGTAAAATTAGAGCTTGGTTTTGCTTTAGGCTTATTTGCAATTTTTGGCATATTAAGATACCGAACAGATACGATTCCGATAAAAGAAATGACCTATCTTTTTATCGTAATAGGAATTTCGATAATGAATGCCCTTGCTAATAAAAAAGTGAGCTATGCTGAATTATTGTTTACAAATGCCGCAATAATTTTTGGATTATGGCTACTTGAAAAACGTTTAACACTAAGACAAGAAAAATCAATACGCTTGATTTATGAAAAAATCGAAAACATAAATTTTAACAATAAAGAGGAAATGCTTGCTGATTTAAAAGAACGTACAGGAATTGACATTATACGATATGAAATAGTGAAAATAGATTTTTTAAAAGATGTTGCAGATGTTACTCTTTATTATAAAACAAATGGAAACTCCTAATAAAATCCCTATGAAAAAATTAATTAATAAAATAGCAATCCTTTCACTGGTCTTACTTTTTGTATATTCCAATCTTCAAGCGCAGGAAGAAGTTGTTAATGACTTTCAAAATCGAATGTGGGTAGGTTTGAGCTATAAACCAGCGAAGAAATTAAAGTTTAGCTTGACTCCTGAAATACGCTACGATGAAAATTTTTCTATAAATAGATTTCTTATTGAAGGAGAAGCAAAATATAAAATTGTAAAATTCCTTTCCATTGATGGCACCTATAGGTTTGTAGTAAATCAAAGAGAAACTAAAGTAACGCAATATCTAAATCGCTTTGGTCTCAGCGCTACTGTTAAAAAAGACTTTAAGCGTTTTGAGCCATCCCTTAGAATTCTATATAGCAATTACACAGATGATGAAATAACAAATAATAAATTCTTACGATATAAAGCATCATTAGAATATGATATTGCTAAAAGTAAACTTTTTCCTTTTGTTGCTGTTGAAGCATTTCAGCAATTAGGTGATAACAAGATTTTATATAAAATGCGATACACCGCAGGTATGGAATATAAACTTAACAAAAAGAACTTTATCGGTTTAAGTTATAAATTAGATTATTTTAAACACGAATATACGAACAAACATATAGTTAGTCTTGGATATAAATTTAAATTTTAAAACTCAAAAAAAATGAAAAAGTACAGCTTAATTTTATTAGCTTTAATTCTAGTTTTTTTTACAAATTGTCGCAAAGAAGAAGACATAATCCCTGAAGAATCTTCTGAATATCCTGACTGGACATCAGAAACTCACAGTAATGATGTGGACCCCAATTATTCAGTAGTTTTTAATCAAAACGAAGTTCTTAGGTTTGATATTAAAATTAGTAGTGATGATTGGGCAGATATGCAATCAGATTTAGCCAACGTGCTTGGCTCAGGTGGAGGTCCTGGTGGACCGGGTGGACCTGGTGGCCCCGGAGGTACATCGACTGATTATTCTCCGGCTTGGTTTAAATGCTCGTTTAATTTTAACAGTAAAGAATGGTATAATGTAGGTGTCAGGTATAAAGGCAACTCAAGCTTGAAATCAGCATATCAGGCAGGAAACAAAAAGCTTTCTTTCAAGCTTGATTTCGATGAATTTGAAGATGTTTATCCTATACTTAGAAACCAAAGATTCTACGGTTTTAAGCAATTAAACTTAAATAATAATTATGACGACCCTTCGCTTATGCGTGAGAAAGTTGGAGCTGATCTTTTCCGTCAGTTTGGATTAGCTTCTGCTTACACTTCTTTTTGTGTAGTTTATATTGACAATGGCGACGGACCCCAATATTATGGTGTTTACGCTCTTGTTGAAGAAGTTGACGATTCTGTGTTGGATGACCAGTTTGCCGATGGTTCAGGAAACTTATATAAACCTGATGGTGGTGCTGCATCATTTGCTTCTGGCACATATAGTGAAAGCGAAATGGAGAAAAAAACTAATGAAGCTGATGCTGATTATACAGATGTTAAAGCACTTTATGATGCGATTAACAGTTCCTATCGTACTTCCGACACAACTTTATGGAAAACAAACCTTGAAAAGGTTTTTAATGTGGATGGTTTTATGAAATGGTTGGCAGCTAATATCGCAATACAAAACTGGGATACTTATGGACGGATGACACACAATTATTATCTTTATAATAATCCTAGCAATAGTAAGCTTACATGGATACCCTGGGATAATAATGAAGCTTTTCAATTTGGGAAAATGGGAGGAGCATTGAGTTTATCTTTATCTGAGGTTGGAAGTAACTGGCCATTAATCCGATATTTGATAGATCAACCGGGATATAAGCAGAAATATAAAACTTATTTGCGGCAATTTATTGATAATGTATTTATTCCTGCTAATATGAGTATAACTTATACTAAATATTACAATTTATTGAAAAATTATGCTTACGCCGAAGAAGATGGATATACATTTATAAATTCTGATTCAGAGTTTGATCAGGCAATACAAACATTAATATCGCATGCTCAATCAAGAAATAATGCGGTGAATAGTTACCTGTAGTAGTAATTTTAAAATATGTGTATTTAGAAATTGAAATGAAAAGATTGGCTATCGGGAATGATTAACAAAGAACTACAATATAATCAAAATCAACATTCTTCCTAAGCCTAAATGGTGTTGTTGATTTTCTTCACTCCCTTTAGGGTGGGGAAAGGAAGAAAATCAAAATTAATTTATGTATCATTCCAGATAGTCAAAATAAATAGTAATAATAATAACTCAAAAAAAACATTAATAAATGAAAACTCGAATCAAAAAAAACATTATCCTGATTGCAGTTATGCTATTTGCAATAATATCAACTAATACTATTCAAGCTCAACATCGTGGAGTACAAGGTCCGCCTAAATTACCTGATTCAAAACAAATAAACAAAATGGTATCTGAATTATCCAAAGAGCTTTCACTTAATAAAGATCAGGAAACAAAAATTTCTAAAATATATTTTTCTCATTTCGATGAAGCAAAAAAAATCTTAGAAACAAATAGAAACAATCGTGAACTACAACGCAAAAAAATGGATGCTTCAAATAGAAACTTAAATAATAAAGTTAATACAGCGTTGACCAAAGAGCAACAAAAGAAGTATGCTAAATTCCTTAATAAACAAGAATTAAATAGAAAAAGACCTCCCAAACCAAATAGATAATTAAAGATAATCTTTTATTAAAAGCTGTTTCGGAAAACGAAGATTGGTAAATACAAAAAAGGATTTAATTCAATTTATTTAAGAATTCCAATAGAAACAAAGAAAAATACTTATTTTTGAAATTATTAAATAATTATACAAAATGCTTGCAAGCAATAAGAATAGAATAAAATTTATCCAGCCGACAATAATGACTTTTATTTGGGTTTTATTGTTTTCTATTCCTTTGCTTTTTGGAGATTTTAAGGATGAAATAAATTGGGAACACATTTTGAAAATTTGGACAGAATATGCTCTTTTATTTGGAATATTTTTAATTAATCGACTTATTTTAGTGCCTTTTCTTTTTTATAAGGGTAAACGACTTGCTTATTTCGCTACTGCTTTTGCTTTAGTCTTGTTTTTATTTGGAGTGTTGTTTTTTAGTGCAGATAATGGACAAAAGCATAATCCAAATAAACCACCGATGGAACGCCCCAATGATATGAGTTTGAGAGAACATCCAACACCACATGATTTACCACTACATGACTTACCACCACCACGTGAACCAATTCCGCCATTTGCTAATTTACTAATTCTGTCAATTTTAATTATAGGATTTGATACAGCATTAAATGTAACAATTAGGTGGATACAATCGGAGCAAAAACGTATTCAAATTGAAAAAGAAAACACCGAAAATCAATTAGTGTTTTTGCGTAATCAGATAAGCCCCCATTTCTTCATGAATACCCTTAATAATATTCATGCTTTGGTTGACTATAATGCATTAAAAGCAAAAGATTCCATCATTAAACTTTCTCATATGATGGGATATATGCTTTATGAAACGGAAGGAAAAAATGTTCCATTAGAAAAAGAAATACAATTCATTAACAGCTATGTGGAGTTGATGCAGCTTCGTTATACCGATAAAGTAAAAATTGATTTGCAAATTCCTGAAACATTACCAAATGTTTCTATTCCTCCTTTATTGTTTATTTCCTTTATTGAAAATGCTTTTAAATACGGCATAAGCTATCAGAATTCATCATATGTTAATATTCGGTTTTCATTTAAGGAAAACAATATGAATTTTGAAATAGAAAATTCAGTACACGAACAAAAACAGAAAGTTGCAAACTCAGGAATAGGAATAAAAAATACTCAAAAAAGACTTGATTTGATTTATGGAGAAAATTATTCCTTAACAATTGACCAACAACCACAATTATTTAATGTAAAACTGGTTTTACCATTATGATTAACTGCATAACAATAGACGATGAGCCATTGGCACTAAAACAAATGGTCGATTATATTGAAAAAACACCCTATTTAAATTTGCTAGGTAAATTTGAAAGTGCTTTTCAAGCACTTGAATTTCTTCAAGACAATACCGTTGATTTGATGTTTGTGGATATTAATATGCCCGATTTAAATGGTATGAGTTTTGTGAAATCTCTAAATTTTCCACCCAAATTTATTTTCACAACTGCCTATAGTGAGTATGCAATTGAAGGTTTTAAAGTTGATGCTGTAGATTATCTTTTAAAACCAATAAGTTATACTGATTTTCTAAAAGCATCAGAAAAAGCAAAAAATCGATATTTTCAGAACGAAACAGTTGAAAGCACTATTCATCACGATGAAGAATTTCTTTTTATAAAATCAGAATATAAAATAATCAGGATTAAC
This sequence comes from uncultured Saprospiraceae bacterium, assembly GCA_964385385.1. GTDB lineage: Bacteria > Bacteroidota > Bacteroidia > Bacteroidales > CAYLPA01 > CAYLPA01. The sequence goes on from CAYLPA010000020.1 coordinate 24,789, forward strand.
TATTCCGACATAAAATATATTGAAGGAATGCGTGAATATGTTCGGATTAATTTATCAAATCAAAGTCCTGTTATGGCTTTGATGAGTATGAAGAAAATAATTGAACAATTACCTGCCAATGATTTTATGCGAGTTCACCGTTCTTTTATTGTGAACCTTAACAAAATCACAACCATCGAAAGAAATCGAATAATATTTGACAATAAAGTTTACATTCCTGTTAGTGATCAATACAAAGCAGAATTTCAAAAATATTTAGATGAGAATTTTATAAAGTAGTTATAAATTATTTTTCTTGATAATATTACCAACCCTTCCAGAGTTCTAAACTCTGGAAGGGTTTATTCTTTTTTTTCTATCAACAATGAATATTTCAAAAATGATATTTTAATCCAATATCATTT
>CAYLPA010000021.1:0-25170 GCA_964385385.1 uncultured Saprospiraceae bacterium
ATCATGTATTGTGAAATAATTAGTAATGTTAGTTTCGGAAAACTTAATAAATCTTTAGATTTATCCTACTATCCTAAAGGTATTTATTTTATTCGGTTATTAAATAATGAAACAAATATTGTAAAGAAGATAGTGATACAATAGAAGGCTTTTAATATAGAAATAAATCAAAAAAACAAGCCCTTAGCCTCGACTGCTAGGGGTTTGATTTTTAATATCGTAGCCCCACCAGGACTCGAACCTGGATCTAAAGTTTAGGAAACTTCTATTCTATCCCTTGAACTATGGGGCCCATTATTAAAAAACCATATTTTTAATGCATGGTTTTATTTAATTTCTTTTCAATCTCTCCTGACAATTCTTCTTGCTCAAAAGTTTGTGTTATTTGTATTAAGCGAAACAAAATCTTTTGTGATGTTTCAATTTCTTTTTCAATTTCATTTATGTTAGGAGAATTAGCAGGTAAAGAATTGTAATAAAGTAAATGCTTATAATAAACATCGGCAAGAATCTTAACAATTTCATTTGCTTTCTTAATTTCTCCTATATTATAATATCCTTCGGCAATTGGCAACATAAAATAATTATATCCAACTACTTCATTTGGCAAAGCTTCAATACATCTGTCAAATACTTTTTTTGCAGAGTCGATTTTATCTTCATTTATTAATGCATTTGCCAGACGTGAAAAATTATTTCTAAAATTTATTGTCATTCTGGTTTTTGTAATGCTGTCAGAATTGTTATCATTTAAACCATCCCACACAAACTTGTTCATCAAATTATTATACATTAACTCTGTGTTTATGCTACCAAATTGCTCGTCAGAGCTGGTGTTTTTCAAAGGAGTTAATTGATAGGTAAGGCCTTCTAATTGAAAATAATTTTCTAGGCCTACAAAATTATTCTTTGGCGAAGTAATCGAGAAATAAATTGGTAGTTTCCAATTATTGGTTTCAATCATGTGGAGAACAAAAAACTGATTTTTATAAAATCCATACGAACTAATATCCCATTGAATTGAACGTAAAATAGAAGATGCCTTATCTTTTGAAATGGTTTTGCTTTTCAAGACATTATTTTTGTTTACCAACATACTAAATTTTTTAGTTGGGAAATAAGGAATAAGCCCTCTAATTGTTTCATATTTTGTGTTTGGCTTATCACTAAGAACAAAGTCTATCAATTTTCCAATATCTCTGTATTCGTGAGTATTTATCAATGTATCGTTTTCAATAACGTAAACATAGTCTAATTTTTCAGCCTTATATTGACTACTATTAAACGTAATTGGCATATATTTCTTTTGTTTTGCAGCCTCGTCTCTAATCATATCAATATACCAATCAGTATTTAGTAATGACAAATTTATTACTTGTACATCCTCGCGAAAATTAAATTTTTTCTGAACATACCATAACGGATAAGTGTCATTGTCGCCATTTGTAAATAAAATTGCATTTTTTGCACAGGAGTTTAAAAAATTCTTAGCTATGGAAATCAAAAATTCTGAGTAAATATTTTCATCTAAATATTGTTTTGTAATTTTGACTTCTTTTATACTTAGCAATGTGTGATAAACAAACATTTTCTCGTTAGAATATTTAGTATAAATGTTTCCAACAATAGTATTAAAATCAGGATTTTGTTTATATAACCTTTTGTATGTTTCGATGCTTTTGTTGGTGTACTTAATAAAGTTTGCCATTTTTTCCGGCTCAATTTTTTCATAACCGGAATTTTTAATTTTTTGTGTATGATATCCATATTGATATCGAACGAATCCCAATGAATAATTGCTATACGCCCTTGCCAATCCATATAATATGCTATCGGGCAGATTTTCGTATTTCCCAAAAATAACAATAATGTCTTTGTCCCATCCATTATAACCATATAAGGGATGAATTTTAAAATTCCTTTGAAGGTTAGGTTTAACAAACAGCTTATAATTTTTTTGTTCTCCAACATTATTAATTAAAGGATATGGAACATGTCTGTAATTTAAAAAATTATATGACCAGAAAATATTCTCTTGTAGTATTAATTTTGGATTGCTATTACCAAAACTATAAACATACCAGCCGTCAATTTTTCTTGCAAACTCAACAATAGTAGTATCCATAGGGTAATACCTGTTATAGAATTTTTTTGCAATTGAATCATAAGATGGAAACTTATTCAAGTTGGCAACAATCTCTTCAATTGTAGATTTCTTTTGTCCAAAAACAAAGCTAACAGAGAATAGTATAAGGATTGTTAAAAGAAATTTTTTCATAATAATTATTTTATTGTTGAGCCATTATTGACAGCTTTATCTTCAACAGGACAAACAAACAAAAGTTCGTTTTCTTTGTTTTCCGCCATAAGTATCATTCCGTTTGATTCAATTCCTCTAAGATTTTTTGGAGAAAGATTAACCAAAATACTTACTTTTTTTCCAATGATATCATCGGCTTTATAGTTTTCTCCTATTCCCGCAACAACAGTTCTTTTGTCAATTCCTGTGTCAACCAAAAGCTTAATTAGTTTTTTTGTTTTTGCAACTTTTTCTGCCTGGATAATTGTTCCAACACGAATATCTAATTTTGCAAAATCGTCATATTCTATAGTATTCTTTAATGGTTCCAAGATAACCTCCTCGTTTTTGTTAATTATTTTTGTATTAAGTAACTTTTGATGCTGGATTTCAATTTCTGAATCTTCAATTTTGGTGAAAAGAAATTCGGGATTGTTTAACATATGTCCCGATTTCAACAAATTAATTTCACCGGTAGCATTCCATTTCAATACATTAAGATTTAAAAGTTTAAAAAGTTTTTTACTTGAGAACGGAAGAAAGGGCTCGCTTAGTATTGCAAGATTAGCCGAAATTTGCAACGAAATATTCAAAATGGTTTTTACCCTGTCGGGATTGGTTTTAAAAATTTTCCACGGCTCGTTTTCTGTTAAATATTTATTTCCCAAACGAGCAAGGTTCATAAATTCATTTAGCGCCTCACGAAACCTGTAATTATTTATGCTGTTTCCTATTTTTGATGGAAAATCCTTTAATTTATTAATAAGGTTTTTGTCCAATTCTGTTAAGTTGAAAACTTCAGGGACTTTTCCATCAAAGTATTTTTTTGTTAGAACCAAAGTTCTGTTAATAAAATTTCCATATATAGCAAGAAGCTCATTGTTGTTTCTTGATTGAAAATCTTTCCATATAAAATCGTTGTCTTTTGTTTCCGGGGCATTTGCTGTCAAAACATATCTCAAAACATCTTGCTTGTCGGGGAATTCCCTTAAATATTCATGTAACCAAACAGCCCAATTTCGCGAAGTAGAAATTTTATCATTTTCAAGATTTAAAAATTCATTTGCAGGAACATTGTCGGGAAGTATATAAGAACCTTCGGCTTTTAAGATAGAAGGGAAAATTATACAATGAAAAACAATATTGTCTTTTCCAATAAAATGAACCAACTTAGTATCTTCGCTTTTCCAATATTTTTCCCAATCAGAGGTTAGTTCTTTTGTTGCTGAAATATAACCAATCGGGGCATCAAACCAAACATAAAGAACTTTATCTTCAGCATCTTCAAGTGGAACTTTCACTCCCCAGTCTAAATCGCGAGTAACAGCTCTTTCATGCAATCCTTGGTCAATCCATGATTTACATTGCCCGTAAACGTTAGGTCTCCAATCATTTTTATGTCCTTCAATTATCCATTTTTTTAGCCAAGGCTCGTATTTATCTAAAGGCAAATACCAATGCTTTGTTTTTTTGAGAACAGGGACGTTGCCGCTCAAAGTAGATTTGGGATTAATAAGGTCTGTAGCATTTAAAGAAGTACCACAATTTTCACATTGGTCTCCATAAGCTTTTTCATAACTGCAATGTGGACAGATACCGGTAATATATCTATCTGCTAGAAATTGATGGTTTTCTTCATCGTAAAAGTTTTCTGATGTTTTTTCAACAAATTCTCCCTTTTTGTATAATGTAGTAAAAAATTCCGAAGAAGTTTCATGGTGAATCTTTGAAGAAGTGCGAGAATAAATATCAAAAGAAATTCCAAATTCTTCAAAAGAGTCTTTATTGATTTTGTGATATTTATCTACAATTTGTTGAGGTGACACACCTTCCTTTTTTGCTGTAATAGAAATTGGCACACCGTGCTCGTCTGAACCTCCTATAAAAATTATATCTTCGCCTTTTGAACGTAAATAACGAGAATAAATATCGGCAGGAATATAAACTCCAGCAAGATGTCCTATATGGATTGGACCATTTGCATAAGGCAAAGCTGATGTAACTGTATATCTTTTAAATGTTTTTTCTTCTTTAGACATAAAATAAATTTTCAAATTTTCTTTTGGCAAAGATAAATAAATATGTGTTTATTTTTTTCAATGGGAAATGAATTATGAAACAGATGTTTAATTTGAGCTAAAATTTTTTAAGGAACAACGGAAAAAAAATTAATTTTACACTCAGAAAAATTATGACAAAAATGAAAACACCACCATATCTCGTTAAGGGCGACAAAATTTCTATTGTTTCAACAGCAAGAAAAATTTCGAAAGAAGAAATATTCCCTGCACAAATTAAACTTGAAGAATGGGGACTGGATGTTGCGTTGGGAGACAATCTTTATAAAGAACAAAATCAATATGCAGGAATCGACAAAGAAAGAATAGATGACTTTCAATCTATGATTGATGACGATTCAGTTAAAGCTATAATATGTGCTAGAGGCGGATACGGAACGGTTCGAATTATTGATAAAATTGATTTTTCAAATTTTGTAAAAAAACCCAAATGGATTATTGGTTATAGCGATGTTACAGTTCTCCATTCACATATTCATACAAATTATAAAACAGAAACAATACACGCAACTATGCCTATTAACTTTCCAAAAGATAATTCTACAAACAAATCTTTGGAAACATTAAAAAAGGCTCTGTTCGGAGAAAAGCTTTTCTATGAATTAGCACACACAAAATTTTCACGAAAAGGAAAAGCTAAAGGGCAAATTGTTGGAGGAAATTTGTCAATCCTTTACAGTTTGATTGGTTCAAAATCCGATATTAATACAGACGGAAAAATTTTGTTTATTGAAGATTTGGATGAATATTTATACCACATTGACCGAATGATAATGAATCTTAAAAGAACGGGTAAATTAAAAAACCTTGCGGGGCTGATTGTGGGTGGAATGTCCGAGATGAATGATAATGAAATACCATTTGGAAAAACAGCAAAAGAAATAATTTTAGATGCTATTGAAGAATATAACTATCCTGTAATTTTTGATTTTCCCACCGGGCATATTGATGACAATCGAGCTTTGTATCTTGGAAGAAAAGTAATAATGGATATTAACGAATCAATGTCTTTGGAGTTTTAATATTTTTTTTAGCTTTGCAGACTTTAAATTGCACAATTTAATAATATAACCTTTTATTTAATGAAATACAAAATAACCATTCTTTTGGTTTTCTTGGGATTGCTGTTTTCTCAAACAATTTTTGCCAAAGAAGTTGCCATTGATAAGGCCCAGAAAATAGCCAAAAACTTTTATTACGAAAGAGCAAATTTGCTTTCAAATATTAGCAAAGACGAAATTGATATTTCAAAAGTATTTACAGTAAAAAATAATTCAACTCCTCTTTATTATGTTTTTAATCTAAAAAATCATAAAGGTTTTATTATAGTTTCTGCTGACGATAAAGTTTATCCCGTTTTGAGCTATTCTTTAAAAGGAGATTACAACAAAACTAACCAACCTCCCGCCTTTGAAGCATTAATGGAGAATTTTAAACAACAAATCTTAAGTGTTAAAAAGAATAATTTCAAGCGTTCTCAAAAAGTTATTCAAGCATGGGATAAATATAATTCTTCATCACAAAATTCAAAAGGAGCTGGTGTGAAAAATGTTAGCCCGTTGGTAGCTTCGCTTTGGAGTCAGGAAAATTTTTATAATGATTCTTGTCCTGCTGACGTAAGCGGACCTGGCGGAAATGCTGTTACAGGATGTGTGGCAACAGCAATGGGCATGATAATGAAATATTATTCTTATCCTACTTCAGGTGTTGGTTCTCATTCTTATGTTCATACTCCCTCGAATGGATTTTCTAATAATTATGGGGTTTTAAAAGCACATTTTGGAAATACAACCTATAACTGGGCAAATATGCAAGATACAGTTACTGTAGCTAATTCTAGCATGGCTCAACTTATATATCATTGCGGTGTAGCAGTAGAAATGGATTATGGCTCAAATGCTTCAGGTGCAAATTCAACAGATGTTCCGGCTGCATTAATAAACTATTTTTCTTATTCTTCGTCAACAAAATATGAAGAAAAAGCTAACTATGTTGACACTATTTGGACTAAATTGTTAAGAAGTGAATTAGACGCACAAAGACCACTTTTATATTCCGGTTCACACCCAATAACTCAAGCAGGACACGCTTTTGTTTGCGATGGTTATCAAAGTCCTGATTTTTTTCATTTTAATTTTGGATGGGGAGGAACTAATAATTCATATTTTTACGTAAATGATTTAACTCCCGGAACATCAAATTTTAATAGCAATCAAAGCATTGTAATTATTAGACCCGGCGGTGTTGGAGATTGGTGCTCAGGAACTGATACTTTAACAAATCCAAGTGGAGCTTTTACAGATAAAAGTGATTCAAGTTTTTACAATTGTAACGAAAATTGTTATTGGTTAATTCAACCTTCAGGTGCTACATCAATAACACTGAATTTTAATTCTTTTTCTACTCAACCTGCATACGATCGCTTTAGAGTTTATGAAGGTGCGGACATTTCAACACCAATGATTGCAAATTACTCAGGATATTCACTTCCTGCCAGTGTAACAACATTAGGCGGGAGTATGCTAATCAGATTTATAACAAACGGAACTGTTATGGACGAGGGCTGGAGTGTTTCATACACGAGCAGCAATTATCCTATTGCAAATGCTGTAGCTACAGCAAATACTTTTTGTGTTGGAAACAATATAGGTTTTAGCGATGCTTCTTATGGAAACATTAGTTCTTATTCGTGGAACTTCGGTTTGGGAGCAAGTACTTCTTCCAGTACAAGTGCCGGCCCACACAATATTTCATATTCTTCAAGTGGTCAAAAAATTGTAACATTGACAATAGTAGGACCCAATGGAACATGCACCGACACCGTGCTTGTTGATATTTATAACCAACCTCCTACTCCATCAATATCTTATAATGGTTCTGTGCTTGTTTGTTCCGAAAGCGGATATAGTTATGAATGGTTTTTTAATGGATATGCCATATCGGGTCAAACTTCACAAACTTGTAATTCTTTGCAAACAGGAATTTATAGAGTAAGAATTACAAATCCCGGTGGATGTAGAACAATGTCTGATGTTTTTAACTTTAACACAGGAATTGAAGAAACAAAATTGTCAAACTCAATAAACATTTTTCCAAACCCAAACAATGGAAAATTTTCAATTAATTATGAGAATGATTATGTTGGCGATGTTTCCTTAAAAGTTATAGATGTTACAGGGAGACAGTTAGAGAATATAATTTTTGTGAAATCAAAATATGAATTTTCAAAAGAACTTAATTTTCAGGAATTACGTTCTGGAATATATTTTCTTTCTGTAGAAATAGATGGAGTTAGGGTAATGAAACATTTTATTGTTAAGTAAAAAAAAGAACTAATTTTTTCCTTCAACAATAATCACAATTTCTCCTTTAATTGTTTTTTTTTCGAAGTATTTAATAACTTCTTCAATTGTTCCCCGAACTGTTTCCTCATAAATTTTTGTGATTTCACGAGAAACACTAATTTTTCGTTCGCTTCCAAAATGCTCTGTGAATTGTTCAAGAGCTTTAATTAATCGAAAAGGAGATTCATAGAAAATCATAGTACGTTTTTCTAAGGCTAAGATTTTTAATCTACTTTGTCGTCCCTTTTTTTGCGGTAAAAAACCCTCAAAAACAAAATTATTACAAGGCAAACCTGAGTTTACCAAAGCAGGAACAAAAGCCGTAGGACCGGGCAAACAATCAACAATAATGTTTTCTTTAATACACTCTCTTACCAAAAGAAAACCCGGGTCGGATATTGCAGGAGTGCCGGCATCTGTTACCAAAGCAATAGTTTTTCCTGATTTGATTTTTTCAATTACAGAAAGCAGGATTTTATGTTCATTATGCTGATGATGCGATTGCATTTTTGTTTCAATATCATAATGATTTAATAATTGCTTGCTTCTGCGGGTATCTTCTGCTAAAATTAAATCAGCTTCTTTCAAAACCATAATTGCTCTTAAAGTTATATCTTCAAGATTTCCGATTGGGGTTGGTACTATGTATAATTTTGACATCAGGATTAATTAAAAGTGTTTGCAAATTTAACTAAAAGTTTAAAAAGGTCTTCATATTCTGTCAATGGTAGAGTTTCAGACCTGTCATCAATGTCGTGATAAAAATTATGTTCTTTGCCGAAGGTATAAATAAAAAAAGAAGGAACATTGTTTTTATAAAAATAATAATGGTCGCTAAAATTACATTCTCCTCTTTCGGCTATCCTTTTTAAATATTTGTGTTCCTCATTAAGTTTTACAAGACTTTCGTATTGTTTTGAAAAGACTGTTGCATTTACAACTTTAATGCCTTCGCTGCCCGTTCCAACCATATCGAGATTAACTAAAAATTTAATGTTTGACAAGGGAAACAATGGATGTTCGGCAAAATATTTTGAACCCAATAGAGCAACTTCCTCGCCGCTAAAAGCAATAAAAACTATAGAAAAATCAGCTTGATTTTCGGGAACAGAAAAATGTTTTGCAAGATTAAGTATCATTGCTGTTCCACTGGCATTATCATTTGCTCCCGGGAAATATGTATCTTTTCCCATTCTTCCCAAATGGTCGTAATGTGCAGTAAAAACTAAGAATGAATCAGGTTTTGTTTTGCCTTTTACAAATCCAACAACATTCTGTGTTTCGTAATTAGTAATGTATTTGTTTTCAATGTCAAGAGTGATTTCTTTTGTTTTTTTAGGAAACATATTTCTTAAAATATCAATTGAAACAAAACCGGATTTTTCTCTTCCATCCGACAACCCCCAAGTTAAATTGCTGTCAACAAGAGAAACAACACCTTTTGCTTTAAATACATTTTGATATTTAAGTGCAGTAAACAATTCTAACTCTTTTTTATCCTCAATTCCTCTATTGTCAAGTATTATTATTTTGTCTGAAAAGTCGTTTTGAACAAACTTTTTCATTTTGTTTTTTTTGGAAACAATTTTTTTGTTTAACCAAATAATTTTAAAGGTTCCTTTTGTCTTTACCGATGAGGAAGTAACTAAAAAATCTACACCCGGAGTTAATGATTTTTCGTCTAATTTTACATTAAGCTTTCCCGGCAAGGTATTTATAGAGAAATTAAAACTTTGAAAATAATTTCGATCAAAATTTGCGAATTTGTGTTTTGAAAATTCGTTTTTTATAAAATTAGCTGCATGAGTTTCGCCTTTGTTAACATAACCTCTGCCGCTCATTCCTTGTGATGTCAATGTATCTATAACATGACGAGCATAGTTTATATCTTGAGTAAAAACAAAAAACGGAAACAAAATAAAACATAGAAAAAAATATGATTTTTTCATTGGCTGAGGAGGATAAAAGATGTTTGCTTAGATAAATTTTCTCTCTATAAAGTTTTTAAGCTGGATAAAAGAATTTTTACTTTCGTCCCAATTATATTTTTCTTTTAATTCAGTATAAAAATTCAAAGCATTTTCTAATTTTTCAAAATCATTTAATTTGTCGATAGCTTCGTTATAATCATTTAAAACGCCGTCGAAAAGTTCATGAATAAAATTGAATTTTTCGTTTATCCCAATTGCATCTTTCAGGTTAGAAATGTGTTTTTGTTGCATTTGAGAGCCAATGCTGTTGCCTTCGTCATCGCGAGCAAATTTTTCATAAATCGATTCCGTTTCATTCTTAAAATTATCTGCAATAGTTTTTGAAGATGCATCAGAAAACAAATCCGGTTTTTTTTGTGTTATCGGTTTTATCTCTTTTTTTTCTTTAGATTTTTCAGTTTTGTCAGGAGTTTTTGAAACTACTGTTTCTTCCGAATCTTCCAGAACAGGCTCAAATTTAAGTGTTTTTTCTTCTTTGATTTCTATTTTTTCAGCTGGCTCTTCTTCTTTTGGTTTTAAAACCTCTTGCTGTTGGTTTATTTTTATTAAATTAGTATAGCTTTCATATAATTTACGAATGTTTGACATAATAATATCCAATTCAATTTGTGGAATTTGTGTCTCGTAAGAATCAATAGTTTTGTGTTGCTCGGCAACATTGTCAATGATTTGAAAGATTTCTTTTTTAATATTATTTTTCATCAGTAGATATTTTTTTTTAATGTTATTATATATTATATTAACATTTGAATTAACTTTGTAAAATCAACGCATAAAGATACAAAAGATTACCCATAAAATAGAAAAATGTTTATAGAAAATAAAAAATACAAATATGAGCAAAAGGGATGGATTGAGGTAATTTGCGGTTCAATGTTTTCAGGAAAGACAGAAGAGTTGATACGTCGCCTAAAAAGAGCAAAGATTGCAAAACTAAAAATTGAAATTTTCAAACCTGAAATAGATACTCGCTACGATGAAGAGAATGTTGTTTCTCATGACGAAAATGTAGTAAATTCAACCCCAGTTCAATCTTCATCTCAAATATTATTGTTGGCAACAAGTGTTGATGTTATTGGTATTGACGAAGCGCAATTTTTTGACGACGAACTACCATCTGTTTGCAATCAATTAGCTAACAAAGGAATTAGGGTTATTGTTGCTGGTTTGGATATGGACTATCTTGGAAAACCGTTTGGCCCTATACCTGCATTGTTGGCAATGGCAGAATATGTTACCAAAGTTCATGCAATTTGTGTTGGTTGTGGTGATATTGCACAACATTCTCACAGAATCGTTACAAGTGATAAGTTAGTTGTTTTGGGTGAAATTGAAAGCTATGAACCACTTTGTAGGGCTTGTTTTCAAAAGAAAATAAAAACTAATTAATAAAAACAGTTTTTCTAACATCTTCTCCTGGGTCACCCAAACGAATAATCGTTCGTCCATATAAAGTTGGGGTTGTTCCGTTTTCACTTGTATCTTTTTCAGCAAGAACATCAAGCACCACCTGATTTGCAAAAGTATGTACAAATTTTCCGTTATAATCAGTATAACCAATTACCTCTAAATCTGCTTTTGACATTGTAACCTTTGCAAAGGGAACAACTATTGTTGTATCGTTTCTTAATTTAACAAAAATGGTTGCCTCCATGTCAGATTTGTTTTGACACGAAGAGAAATAAATTATAATAAAAAACAAAATACAAACAGGGAGAAATATTTTAAAGAATATAGTTTTCATGTGTTTTAATATTTTTAGTAATATTGCATTAATAACAAACGAAAAAAATTTGTTTTTATTAATGTTTAACAAAAATAATAAAAAACAATTATTATGAAAAATTTTATTACAATCATTTTATTTATTTTAATAAATATTACCAGTGTTTTTGGTCAGAAAAACGAAACCCTTGTCTTAATTAGTACCGATTACGGCGACATTAAAATCAAACTTTATAACGAAACACCCACACATAGGGATAATTTTATAAAATTAGTAAATGAAAAATTTTATGATGGAACACTTTTTCACAGAGTGATTACAAATTTTATGATACAAGGTGGAGATCCGGACTCAAAAACTGCAAAGCCAAACCAAGCGCTTGGTAATGGAGGTCCCGGATATACCATCCCTGCAGAATTTAATCCAAAATGTTTTCACAAAAAAGGAGCTTTGGCAGCAGCAAGATTAGGCGACAATGCTAATCCGAAAAAAGAATCATCGGGCTCGCAATTTTATTTGGTCCAAGGTCAGGTTTTTAACAATGAAAATCTTAATATGATGGAACAAAAAATGGGAATTAAATTTACTGCCGAGCAGCGAAAAATTTATTCTACAATTGGCGGTACACCTTTTTTAGACCAAAACTATACAGTGTTTGGTGAAATTATTGAAGGATTAGATGTAATTGAAAAAATTGCAGTTGTTAAAACCGGCGCCAATGATCGTCCTGTGGCAGACGTAAAAATGACAATGAAAATTATAAAAAAATAATTGTTTTTTTATGAAAGAGAAAATCGAAAAACATTTAAAAGAAATTCAAACTTTTTCAGTTGATACCATTGAGCAACTTGAACAATTTCGAATAAAATTTCTTTCAAAAAAAGGAATTATTGCAGATTTGTTTACAGAATTTAAAAACATTCCAAACGAACAGAAAAAAGAAATTGGTAAATATTTAAACGAGTTAAAAACTAATGTTCAAAGAAAAATAATTAATCAAAAGGAGAAACTTGAAAAAACTGACGAAAAAAAAGAAATTAATACCGACCTTAGCTTACCTGTAGGTTTTCAAGAGCTTGGAAGTCGTCACCCTTTGTCAATTATAAAAAAAGAAATAATTGACATTTTTGCCAGAATTGGATTTATGATTTCTGAAGGACCGGAGATTGAAGATGATTTTCATAATTTTTCTGCCCTAAATTTTCCACCCGACCATCCTGCAAGAGACATGCAAGATACTTTTTTTATTGAAAAAGATATAGACATAGCTTTAAGAACACACACTTCTTCAGTTCAGGTTAGGGTTATGGAGAACAGCAAACCTCCAATAAGAACAATTTCTCCGGGGAGATGTTTTCGTAATGAAGCTATTTCTGCTCGGGCACATTGTTTTTTCCATCAGGTAGAAGGCTTATATATTGACAAAGATGTTTCTTTTGCCGACCTAAAACAAACTCTCTTAATTTTTGCGAAAGAAATGTTTGGAAGCAAAACCAAAATTCGTTTAAGACCATCATATTTTCCTTTCACTGAACCTTCGGGAGAAATGGATATATCTTGCAGTATTTGTGGTGGCAAAGGATGCAATGTTTGTAAATATACAGGCTTCCTCGAAATTCTTGGATGCGGAATGGTTGACCCAAATGTTCTTGATGCTTGTGGAATTGATAGTAAAAGCTATACTGGCTATGCTTTTGGAATGGGAATAGAGCGAATAGCAATGCTTAAATACAACGTGAAAGATATTCGCTTGTTTTTTGAAAACGATATACGTTTCTTAAATCAGTTTCAGTCAGTTTAATTATTAGAAGTCCCCTTAAGTATTATTGCAGATTTTTTTAAAGGGAGTTTTCTTATAAACAGGCTTTTTTTCTTTTAATTGAAAATGCATTAAGTGTAATTCAAGGTCTGAAAAAAGATTATTTGCACTTTTAATTTTATCAGGATTAATTTCATTAGCCATTAAAATCTGGGGAATTTCTTTTATCTTATTAATAAATGTTTGTGATTTTTTTTCATTAATTGCACCATGTATTAGAATGAAATAATCCATGTGTTTTAATTCGCTGATTAAAATATCGTTAACATTTTTATTTGCTATTAAATAAAAATACACCTGATTGTCAAGATAGTCAAAAAAATAAAGTGAAAAAGCTTTGGTTTTCTTACCATCAGGAATTTCAAAATCTTTAATTTTCTTAAAATCAAAACCAAGTTTTTTATTCAAATGGAAGCATAGACGGTAATCTTTTAACTGGCAAGAAATACAAATAAATTTATAATCTTCCGACGGCTTATATTCAAGTTTAAATTTTTTTGACATTAAATTTTTTCTGTAAAAATACGAAAGTAAAATAAATAAAAAAATTCAGATAAGTTTTTTTAATTGGTGATATTAGCTTTTATACAGGCTTTTTCAGATGCATTTTGTTCTGCACGCTTGATTGAAAAGTCTTGTCCTTTTCCATAAACATCTCCATCAATGATTATTTCAACAACATATTGCTTGAGGTTTCCTTCTCCGATTTCGTCAATTAATTTAAAATCAATAGATTTTTTTTCTTTCTGAACCCATTCAATCATTTTGCTTTTATAATTAGTATCTGTTGATTCTAATTTTTCGATATCGATATGATATTTAATAATTTTTTCAATAATAATTTTTTTCGCAAACTCATAACCTTTATCAATATACATTGCCCCAATAAATGCTTCAAAAGCATTGCCATTTAAAAATTTTGATTGAGAAGTTGCGTCTTTAGTTGACTGGATTAATTTATCTAATCCAAATTTTAACGAAAGATTATTTAGTTGATTCCTGCTAACTATCTTGGACCTCATATTAGTAAGAAATCCTTCGTCTTTGAAAGGAAATTTTTTAAACAAAAAATCAGCTATTATTGCACTAAGAATTGCATCGCCAAGATATTCAAGGCGTTCATTGCTGTCTTTAACTCCTTCTTTTAATTCGTGGGCAACGGATTTGTGGCGAAATGCTAATTTGTACAAATAGATATTTTCGGGATAAAAACCAAAAATGTTTTTTATTGATTCAAAAAGGTTTTTGTCGTCAGAAAAATGTGCTTTACCTGATTTAAATAATTTCAAAGTTTGGTATTATTATTCTTTGATTTTTTTAAAAATTATAGAAGCATTATGCCCGCCAAATCCGAAAGTATTGCTTATTGCAAAATTGATAACTCTTTTTACGGCTTTATGATAAGTAAAATTGAGTTTATTATCAATTTCCGGGTCATCTGTAAAATGGTTTATAGTAGGAGGAACTATATCATTTTTAACCGTAAGAATGGATGCAAGTGATTCAATAGCTCCGGCAGCACCCAATAAATGTCCGGACATTGATTTGGTAGAGTTTAAATTAATTTTATATGCGTGTTCTTTGAAAAGACTAACAATAGCTCTGGGTTCAGAAATATCTCCTAAGGGAGTAGATGTTCCGTGAGTGTTTATAGTGTCAATAACTTCTGCTTTGATTCCTGCGTCTTCGAGTGCGCTTCTCATGCAAATTAATGCTCCATAACCTTCGGGGTGAGGAGATGTCATGTGATATGCGTCTGCGGAAAGACCGGCACCAATAACTTCGCAATAAATTTTAGCACCTCTTGCAATTGCATGCTTATAGTCTTCAAGGATAATTGCTGCTCCACCATCGGCTAATACAAATCCATCTCTGTCTTTATCAAAAGGACGCGATGCAGTTTTCGGGTCATCGTTTCTTGTTGAAATGGCATGCATGGCATTAAATCCACCAACTCCAGCCTCGTTAATTGCAGACTCTGAACCACCTGCAACGAACATATCAGCTTTTCCAAGACGAATATAATTATATGCATCTATCATTGCATTGGCTGAAGAAGCACATGCAGAAACTGTTGCAAAATTAGGTCCTCTAAAACCATATTTTATTGAAATATGACCAGCGGCAATATCGGGAATCATCCTTGGAATAAAAAACGGACTGAATCGAGGTGTTCTGTCAGCTAAAGCAAAATCACTAATTTCTTTTATGAAACTCTCCAATCCGCCAATACCTGAAGCCCAAATGACTCCAACTCTATCACGATTAATTTTTTCTAAGTTTACTCCAGAGTCCTTTATTGCTTCTTCCGCTGCGACTAAACCATATTGAGCATAAGGGTCTAATTTTCTTGCCTCCTTGCGGTCAAAAAAATCTTTCACATCGTAATTTTTTAGTTCGCAGGCAAACTTTGTTTTAAACTTAGTTGTGTCGAAATGGGTAATGCTACCAGCACTACTTACCCCTTTAACCATATTGTTCCAAGTTTCATTAACATTGGAACCTAATGGAGTAAGTGCACCGAGACCTGTTACAACTACTCGTTTTAACTCCATTTTTATGTTTTATAATTGATTATTTAGGAATTATTTTCAATATATGAAATTGCTTCTCCGACAGAACCAATATTTTCAGCTTGGTCATCAGGAATTGCAATGTTGAATTCTTTTTCAAATTCCATGATTAGCTCTACAGTGTCAAGTGAATCTGCCCCTAAATCATTTGTGAAACTAGCTTCTGGTGTTACTTCGTTTTCGTCAACACCTAGCTTATCAACTATAATGGCTTTTACTCTTGTTGAAATATCAGACATGTTTTAAATTTTTGGTTAAACAAGATGCAAAGAAATAGATTAATATAAAATAAAACAAACAAATTTGCTGTTCTTTTTATAGGTCAAATGTTAATGTGTTGTTTAACAGCAATATAAACACAATATTTTGTTTTATTAAAACATTATAAAAATAAGAAAAAAACAAATACAAAAAAAGCATAAATTTGAAAATTATTTCAATAATTTACTAAAACAATTGTTTTTATGAATAGAATTGCCATTTTTGCTTCTGGAAATGGAACAAATGCTCAAAACATAATAGAACATTTTTCTGCTTATTCAAATGTTGAAATTTCACTGATTTTGTCAGATAATGAAAAAGCCTTTGTACTTGAAAGAGCAAAAAAACTTAAAATTTCATCCTATGTTTTTTCTAAAAATGATTTAACACAAACAAAATCAGTTCTTCAAAAATTAAAAGAACATAATATTGATTTTATTGTTCTTGCCGGTTTTTTATTAATGATTCCCGAAAATATTTTAAATGCTTATCCTAATAAAATTGTCAATATTCACCCTGCATTATTGCCAAAATATGGCGGAAAAGGAATGTATGGAAATAGAGTTCATAAAACCGTGATTGAATCCGGAGATAAAGAATCGGGCATTAGTATTCATTATGTAAATAAAGAGTACGACGAAGGGCAAATAATATTTCAGGCAAAATGCCAAGTTTCTAAAAATGAAAATCATGAAATTCTAGCAAAAAAAATTCATCAATTGGAATACGAACATTACCCCAAAGTAATAGAAGAATTAATTGAAAAACTTTAAAGTTTAAATTAATCCCTTTTTGTGTTTTTCACCAATAACTTTTAACATATCCTGAGTCATTGCGTCAAGGCCAAAGGATGGTTTCCAGCCCCATTCTTCTCTTGCGGCAGTGTCGTCAACAGAATTAGGCCACGAATCAGCTATTGCCTGACGGAAGTCAGGTTTATATTCAATTTCAAAATCAGGAATATGTTTTTTTATAGAGTCTGCGAGTTCTTTCACGTCAAAGCTCATTGAGCCAACATTAAAATCACTGTGATGTTTTAAAGTTGAAAAATCTACTTGTAACAAATCTACCGTAGCTTTCAGACAGTCGGGCATGTACATCATCGGGAGCTTAGTGTCTTCTTTTACGAAGCAAGTATATTTTTTATATTTAATAGCATCGTAATAAATTGCAACAGCATAATCAGTGGTGCCTCCACCGGGAAATGTTTCATTGCTGATAATTCCGGGATACCTCAATCCCCGAACATCCATACCAAATCTTTTAACATAATAATCTCCCAATAACTCACCGGCAACTTTTGTTACGCCATACATTGTTGTAGGTTTTAAAATGGTTTCCTGCGGAGCACAATTTAATGGTGTTCCGGGTCCAAAAGCAGCAATTGAGCTAGGATTTAATACAGTATCAATTTTACATTCTCTGGCAACTTCCAGTACATTTATCAGCCCGTTCATATTAACATCCCATGCCAACATTGGTTTTTCTTCACCAACAGCTGATAAAATTGCAGCTAAATTTACAATAATGTTAATTTTATGTTTTTCAACAATTTCTTTTAATTTTATTCTGTTTAAAATGTCAACAATTTCAAACGTTCCACATTTGCATATTGCTTCAGTTGGAGAATTTATATCAGAAGCAACAACATTATTATCTCCGTAAATTTTTCTAAGTTCAAGAGTTAATTCTGAACCAATTTGACCGGAGCATCCAATAACTAATATTTTTTTCATTTCGATATGTTAATTTGCAGCAAAAATAAAAAACTATAATTGATTATTTTAAAAATATCAACTAAAATTAAACAAAAATCAGTTATTTTGCATTATAATGTAATTGTAAAATAATTTTTATGAAATACCCATGTACAAAAGTACACCATAAGAGATGAATAATCCCGATATATATCGGGAGGGCATTCCTTATTAGGTAATGATGACGTTTGAGAACTTAACAAACTTATAAATAATATATTCAATTAAATAACAAAATTTAGATACATGAAAAAAGAATTGTTTGTTTATAACACTCTGAATAGGAAAAAAGAACTTTTTGAACCAATAAATCCTCCTCATGTAGGGATGTATGTTTGCGGACCAACAGTATATGGTGATTCTCATCTTGGACATGCACGCCCAGCTATAAATTTTGATATTATTTACAGATATTTGTTACATCTTGGATACAAAGTAAGATATGTTAGGAATATTACAGATGTTGGACATTTGGAAAATGATGCAGACGAAGGTGAAGATAAAATAGGAAAAAAAGCAAGGCTTGAACAACTTGAGCCTATGGAAATTGTCCAACGTTATACCAATTCTTACCACAACAATCTGAGAGTACTCAATGTTAAAGAACCTAACATAGAACCACATGCTTCAGGGCATATAATTGAACAAATTGAGTTTGTGAAAAAAATGGTTGATTCGGGATATGCATATGAATCGGGCGGATCGGTTTATTTTGATGTAGTTAAATACAACGAGAAACATGATTATGGCAAACTTTCAGGACGTATTTTGGAAGATTTATTAAACACAACCCGCCAATTAGACGGACAGTTAGAAAAAAGAAATTCTGTTGATTTTGCTCTATGGAAAAAAGCAGCCCCCGAACATATTATGCGTTGGGATTCTCCATGGAGTGTGGGATTTCCCGGTTGGCATGTTGAGTGTTCAACCATGGGAACAAAATATCTTGGCGATTACTTTGATATTCATGGAGGTGGCATGGACCTTTTGTTTCCTCATCATGAATCTGAGATTGCTCAATCTGTTGCAGTGAATAAAAAAGAACCTGTAAAATACTGGCTTCATAATAATATGATAACAATAAATGGTCAAAAGATGGGGAAATCGCTTGGGAATTCCATATCTCTAAGTGATTTTTTTGCCGGAAACCATGAGTTGCTTGAACAAGCATACAGCCCGATGACAATTCGTTTCTTTTTATTACAGGCACACTATCGAAGTACCGTAGATTTTTCTAACGAAGCCCTTCAGGCTGCAGAAAAAGGTTATAATCGCTTAATGCAAACATTTGATGTGTTGAAAAATCTTAAACCATCAAAAGAATCTACAATTGATATTGTTTCCTTAAGGGATAAATGTTATCAAGCGATGAATGATGATTTTAACAGCCCTATTGTAATTGCTCATTTGTTTAACGGAGCGAAAATTATTAATTCTATTAACGAAAGAAAAGAAAGTATTTCTGAAGCAGACTTGGAAATTCTTAACAAAACCTATAATGATTTTGTTTTTGAAATACTCGGTTTTAAACACGAAAATAAAGAATCTGATAACTCAGAATTGGTTGACGGATTAATGAATATGATTTTAAAAATTCGTCAAAATGCAAAAACAAACAAAGACTGGACAACAGCAGATATTATCAGAGACAAATTAAATAAATTAAAAGTTTCGGTGAAAGATACGAAAGATGGTGCGGAATGGAATGTTGAAAAATAGGCAGTAGGCAATAGGCAAGAAGCAATAGCTAGACCTGAAATTAATGTCTTTTACTGAAATAATTATTAAAAAACAGAAATTAAGAAATTTTAAAAAATAATATCATGTTTAATAATATCATTGGCTTACAGATTAAGTTTAGAATATTTCTTCCAATAATTATTGGATTTTCGGTTTTTATTTTTTCTTGTGGTGGTGGAGAAAAATCATCAGAGACAAAAGAATTGCAAAAACAAGAAGCAGATGTTTTGCTTGTGGTACCTCAGTTTAATCAGGATTCTGCTTATGTTTATGTAAAAAAACAAGCTGATTTTGGACCTCGTGTTCCAAATACTCCCGAACATGCAGCTTGTGCAGAGTGGCTTGTTAATAAATTAAAAATTTATACAAAAGATGTTATTGTTCAGGAGGCAAAAGCAAGAGCTTACAACGGAACTGTTCTTAACGGAAAAAATATAATAGCATCATTTAATAGCGAAAATCAGGATAGAATTTTATTATGTTCTCATTGGGATTCCCGTCCTTATGCTGACCACGACCCCAATCCTGAAAATCATAAAACTCCAATTAATGGAGTAAACGATGGAGCAAGCGGTGTTGGCGTTTTGTTGGAAATTGCTCGCCAACTAAATATTTCAAACGCTAAAATTGGAGTTGATATTATTTTATTTGATATTGAAGATTATGGCGAACCACAAGGATTACAAACCGACAAAGAAGACACTTGGGCATTAGGGTCTCAGTATTGGTCAAAAAATCCTCACAAACAAAGTTATTATGCAAAATATGGTATATTGCTGGACATGGTTGGAGCTACAGATGCAAAATTTACCATGGAAGGAACCTCAATGTTTTATGCTCCCGATATTATGAAAAAAGTTTGGGAAATTGCTCATAGAATTGGCTATGGAAATTATTTTCTTTATCAAGAAACAAATCCGATTACCGATGACCATACATATGTTAACAAAAATTTAAAAATTCCTGTTATTGATATTATCCACCATGAATCAAATACTAATACAGGTTTTTTTGAATATTGGCATACACTTAAAGATGATATAAATTGTATAGACAAAAATACTCTTAAAGCAGTTGGACAAACGATGCTAACTGTAATTTATGAGGAAAAATAGATGAAAAACTATTAATTCTAATTCCGCACTATTCCAATCTTTAAAAATATCTTACAGCAATTTATTAGCAAGATTAGCTAACTCCGAACGCTCTCCCTTTTCCAGTTTAATGTGTGCATAAATCTCGTGATGTTTTATTCTGTCGATAAGTACAGAAAGACCATTGCTTTGCGAATCTAAGTATGGAGTATCAATTTGATAAATATCACCTGTGAAAATTATTTTTGTTCCGTCACCTGCACGGGTTATAATTGTTTTTACCTCATGAGGAGTCAGGTTTTGTGCTTCGTCAACAATAAAACAAACATTTGAAATACTTCTTCCTCTTATGTATGCCAGCGGAGTTATAACAATTTTTTCTTTATCAAGAGCTTCGGTTATGCTGCGATATTCTTTGTCGTTTTCACTAAACTGGTCTTTAATAAACTTGAAGTTATCGTGCAAAGGCTCCATATAAGGGCTAATCTTTGAATGAATATCCCCAGGCAAAAATCCTATGTCTTTATTACTTAATGGAACGATTGGTCTGGCAAGATATATTTGTTTGTAATTTCTTCTTTGCTCAAGAGCTCCGGCAAGTGCCAGCAAAGTTTTTCCTGTTCCTGCTATTCCTTGTAAAGTAACAAGTTTCACGTTGGGATTCAATATTGCATGTAATGCGAAAACTTGCTCGGCATTTCGTGGAGTTATTCTTTGCGAAGGACGTTTTTCAACTCTTTCAATAAGGTTTGTTATAGGATTATAGAATGATAAGGCAGATGTTCTAGAGTTTTTTAAAATAAAATAATGATTAGGATATGGTTTTTCAATTCCTATATCTGCCGGTTCTACAAAACCATCCTGATAGATTTTATCAATAATACTTTTATCAAGTCCCTCAATTAAAGTTTTGCCTGAATACAAAGCTTCAACATCTTTAATTTTTCCGGTTTGAAAATCTTCTGCTTGTATGTTTAAAGATTTAGCCTTCAGTCGAAGGTTGATATCTTTGGTAACCATTATAACTTTATTCTCAGGATAATTTTGAGATAAAACTAATGCGGCATTAAGAATTCGATGGTCGGGTTTTTTTTCTCCGAAAATCTTTTCTGCATCTAATTTGCTTTGCTCGTGCATTATAATCTTTATCTTGCCTTTATTTTTTCCTTTTAGAGGAATCCAGTTGCGTAAAGAAACATTTTCCGAGAGCTTGTCCATTATTCGAATAAATTCTCTTGCCTCAAAGTTTTTTGACTCATTACCCTTTTTAAAATTATCAAGTTCTTCAAGGACTGTTATTGGAATAGCAACATCATTATCATCAAAATCATTAATTGAATTATGATTATATAGAATTACAGAAGTATCTAAAACAAAAATTTTTTTCTTTTTTTCTTTTTTCATGAATTATATTTAATAAAAAGCAAACTAAATTAGTCATATAAGCAGGTGATATTTTTAAAAAATAAAAAAACTTCTAACAATTTGAAGTTGATAAATTTTTCTACTTTTATCATTCAAAATTTTAATATGCCTGAAACAAAAAAACTTTTTTTATTAGATGCTATGGCACTGATTTACCGTGCCTATTTTGCATTTCAAAGAAACCCAAGAATAAATTCTAAAGGATTAAATACCTCTGCAATGTTGGGATTCACAAATACTCTTTATGAAATTCTAAAAAACGAAAAACCAACTCATATTGGCGTTGCATTTGATACCATGGCTCCAACTCATAGAGCAACCGAATTTGTTGATTACAAAGCGAACCGTGAAAAAATGCCGGAAGACCTTTCTATCTCAATTCCTTATATAAAAAGAATTATCGAAGCTTTTAATATTCCTATTTTGTTTGTTGATGGCTACGAAGCTGACGATGTAATTGGAACACTTGCAAAACAGGCTGAGAAAAACGGTTTTTTTACTTATATGATGACCCCTGATAAAGATTTCGGGCAATTGGTAAGCGAAAACATTAAAATGTTTAAACCTGCGAGGGCAGGAGAAAAACCAGTTATAATGGGAGTAAAAGAAGTTTGTGAGAAATATGGACTTGAACGACCCGAGCAATTTATAGATATTTTAGCCCTATGGGGAGATGCGGCAGATAATATTCCCGGTATTCCGGGAATTGGCGAAAAAAGAGCAAAAGAATTAATTGGAGAATTTGGCAGCCTTGAAAATGTTATTCAGAATTCGGATAAATTAAAAGGCAAAATGAAAGAAAATGTTGAGAATTTTGCTCAGCAGGGAATTGAGTCAAAAATGCTTGCTACAATAGTTCTTGATGTTCCAATTGAATTTAATGAAGAAGATTTAATTTTAAATGAGCCTGATTATAATGCTTTAAAAGAAATATTTGCTGAACTTGAATTCCGAAACCTTGCTTCCAGAATTATAACAAACCAATCTTTAAAAACTGAAACAAAATCTCAAACAAAAGATTCTACTGAAACTGAAAATAATATTACAGAATTTTCTATAGCGAATGAAAAACATGATATAAATTCCACAAAACACAATTACCAACTAATTGATACTTCAGAAAAAATAGAGAAATTAATTTCAGAACTAAAATCACAAAATTCTATTTGTTTTGATACAGAAACAACCGGATTAGATGCTAATTATGCCGAATTAGTTGGAATGTCATTTGCCTGGATTTCCGGAGATGCTTATTATGTGCCGATTCCCGAAAATTATAATGAAGCTGTTAATTTACTCAAGAAATTTAAACCCTTTTTTCAAAATTCTGAAATTGAAAAAATCGGTCAAAACCTAAAATATGATATTTCGATTTTAAAATATTATGAAATAACCGTTCAAGGTAAACTGTTCGACACCATGATTGCACATTATCTTATCGAACCTGATATGCGTCATAATATGAATTTTCTTGCCGAATCTTATTTAAATTATATTCCTGTTCCGATAACTTCTTTAATTGGCAAAAAGGATAAAAACCAATTAAGTATGCGAAATATTATGCCTGATTTGGTTTGCGACTATGCTTGTGAAGATGCCGATATTACATTGCAATTAAAGGAAGTTTTTGAACCTATGCTCAAAGAAAACAAACTTGAAAATCTTTTCAATGAAATAGAAATTCCATTGGTACCTGTATTAACGGCAATGGAAACCGAAGGAATTAAACTTGACGTAAAAGCATTGAACGAATATTCGCTTCAACTTGAAATCGAAATCAAAAAGCTTGAAGATGCCATACATGAAGAATCTGGAAACGATGATTTTAACATTGCTTCACCAAAACAATTAGGAGAAGTTCTTTTTGAGCAATTAAAAGTAACCGATAAACCAAAACTCACCAAAACAAAACAATATTCCACCGGCGAAGAAGTATTAATAAAGCTTGTTAACAAGCACCCTATAATTCCTAAAATTTTAGATTTTCGCTCTCTGTCAAAACTTAAGTCAACCTATGTTGATGCACTGCCCGAATTAATTAATATTAGAACCGGTAGAATTCACACTTCCTACAATCAGGCAGTTGCTGCAACCGGTCGATTAAGTTCAAATAATCCAAACTTGCAAAACATTCCTATCAGAACTGAAAAAGGAAGAGAAATTAGAAAAGCTTTTATTCCCCGGAATCAAAATTTCACTTTACTTGCTGCAGATTATTCTCAAGTTGAATTAAGAATTATTGCAAGTTTGAGCAAGGACGAGGGTATGCTTGATGCTTTTAATAATAATTTAGATATTCACACAGCCACAGCCTCAAAAGTTTATAATGTTGGATTAGATGAAGTTGATAAAGATATGAGACGGAAAGCTAAAACCGTCAATTTTGGAATTATCTATGGCATTTCAGCCTTTGGATTATCAGAGCGAATACATATCTCAAGAAAAGAAGCAAAAGGAATAATTGATAATTATTTTGAAAAATATCCAGGCATTAAAAAGTATATGGAAAAAAGCATAGAATTTGCAAAACAACACGGATACGTTGAAACAATAATGGGCAGAAGAAGATATTTGCGAGATATTAATTCCGGAAATTCTTTTGTTCGACAGTTTGCAGAAAGAAACGCCATAAATGCACCTATTCAAGGTTCGGCAGCAGATATGATAAAAATAGCAATGATTAAAATTCACAATGAGCTAATTGAAAAAAAGCTTAAAACAAAAATGCTTTTGCAGGTGCATGACGAACTTGTTTTTGATGCTCATCTTGATGAATTGGAAATCGTAAAACTAATGATTATTGATTGCATGAAAAATGCCATAAAACTTGATGTACCGATTGAAGTGGATTTAAATACAGGGAGTAATTGGTTGGAAGCTCATTAGAATTTTTCCTGAATAAATCACAAACCACCAACTTGATAAAATAATAAATTATTACCTTTACAAAAAATAAATAGGAAATGGAAAAACGCTGGGTTGTAAAAGAAAAAGGTGGTAAAGAGCTCGTTGAAAAACTCTCAGGTGTTTTAAATATTAATACTAACCTCACAAATCTTTTAG
>CAYLPA010000022.1:0-25009 GCA_964385385.1 uncultured Saprospiraceae bacterium
TTATTTTGGCAATATCGAATTGAATCAATAATAATCATTTTATAACTATCATCTTATAAGGCACTCGTCTGGAGACGAGCGCCAGCCGTAGTATTGATTATCTTACTCCATTTGAGGCTCATTTTAAAGAAGGAAAAATAAAAAGGCGATGGAAACAATATTATTCAAAAAAAAAAGAAATTGAACCAGCAGTCAAGCTTT
Source organism: uncultured Saprospiraceae bacterium (assembly GCA_964385385.1). Taxonomy (GTDB): domain Bacteria; phylum Bacteroidota; class Bacteroidia; order Bacteroidales; family CAYLPA01; genus CAYLPA01. The sequence goes on from CAYLPA010000022.1 coordinate 202, forward strand.
GCGAATTTTAAATCTCTCTTTGCTCCGTTTTGCTACGCTCCATTTCACAAAGAGAGATTTAAAAATAAGTGTAAACAGTATTTAGGATTAAAAATAAAGTGTAAATTTGTAATAGGATTAAGAACTAAGAAGTGTAAACTAAATTCAGGACGAGACAATCAGTCGTAAGCTTTTAGTCATAAGCCACACGAAGGGATTCGTGCTGCAGCGAGGAAATAAAGTTTACTTTTTTATTAAACCGAAAAAAGTAAACTATAATCAATGAAAAAAACAAATACTATGAAAAAAGTAATAATATTTTTTATATTTATTTTTGCAATTGGAATATCCAATGCACAGCAAACAGGATATTTTACAACTCAGGTTAGCTGGACAAATACCGCTGGCTTACAAACAAGAACTTTAAATGTTTATGTTCCCACCAACTACAACTCATCAAAAGACTACTCTTTAGTTATTGGGTTTCATGGTTTAGGTGGAGCACCTAGCACATATCTTCAAAGCATTATTTACTATGCTACAAATTCATATTTTGGAGACGTAATAATTGCATGCCCTAATGAAGGAGTTTCAAGTTCAAGTTGGTTTGCAGGAGATGAGGATTTTAAAATTATTTCTGCTATAATCAATAAAATGGATGGATCTCACAGTATTGACCTCAGTAAAGTATTTGCACAAGGTTTTTCATTTGGGGGAAAGAGTGCTTATTTACATGGTCTAGATGAAGCAGATTATTTAAAGGGAATAATTGCACATTCACCCGGTTTTTATAACACACAAGACATCTATAATACATGTACCGAACCACTACATTGTCAGCATAAATATAACTATGCAAATGCCTGGAAGGTTATTGTAAGCATTACAGCTGGTTCGGGAGAGTATAACTTAGGGTTAACAGAACCCTATCTCGCTTTAGCTAAAAAGGCTGTAGCTAAACTAAATGCAAGTGGTGGAAATGCTAAATTCTTTGAAGATGCAACTGGATATCATAATCTTCCACCTCTTAGCATTGCCAAATTATGTTGGGATTACGTAAATACTTCAACCTTAGCAATAGAAAAAGTTGATCATAAAAAGGAATTTAGAATCTTCCCAAGCCTGGCAAATAATGAGGTTTATTTTCAGTCTAATGTCATTCACACTAATAGCATTATTATGATATACAATGCAACTGGCGTAATAGTTGATAAGATTAATTTCTCAGGCAATAACACAACTATTCCTGTATCAGAGTATGCAAATGGAATTTATTTCATGAAGCTCTATAATAAAGAAAAAGGCTGGATTTATAGGGATAAATTTATCGTTACAAGGTAGGCTCTCGTTTTTTACCATCTTAAGCAATATTCTAACTAAAATATATTATAAATTTATAGTTATTACAATCAGCAAAGCCCCCTCAACACAACAAAAGTCCTTAACGTTTAGAAAGCTAAGGACTTGATTTTCATTCTTGTGAACCCGAAAGAATTATTTCATAAACCCAAATATTGGGGGCATAGCTAACATAAAGTCTAATTTCGCTATCACTCATTTCCCCCTTTTCCTTTATTATGACTGATAAGCAAGCTCAAGGTTCTAATAAAGAAAAAGTCCAATTAACTATCGTTAATTAGACCCTAGCTGGCGCTCGTCTCATGACGAGTGACATTTAAAACATTATTTACACGGCTCCCGAACAAATCCTTTAGTATAGTTTTATGTTTTTATTCTTTACAAATATATTTAAAATTTTGTTTTCGTATTTTTGTAAAAAACATATTTCTTTCTAAAAAAATAAAATGCAAATATTTGATGATTTAAAACGTTCGGTGGTTATTCGCAGTGAAATAAAAAAAATAATTTCCTTATGCCCTTCAATCACTGAAACTCTTTGTGATTTGGGACTATCAGAAAAAGTTGTTGGTAGAACAAAATATTGTATTCATCCCAAAGATGATGTTCAAAATATTCCAATCGTTGGCAATATAAAAAACGTTTCACTTGATAAAATAAAAGAAATCAATCCTGATATTGTTTTTGCTTTAAAACAAGAAAACGATAAGGAAACTATAGAAAAAATTGCGGAAAATTTTCCTGTTTTTGTTTTTGACATCTGCTCTGTTGAAGATTCACAAAAGATGATTCCTACAATTGGGGAAATATGCAGCATTGAAACATCGGCGACAAGCATGTTTAATCAAATCGAGCAAAAACTTTCAAATATTAACAAATTAGAAAAACCATTGAAATATATTTATTTCGTATGGAAAAACCCATATATGGCAGCAGGGAAAGAAACATTTATCGACTCTCATTTATCAAAATATGGACTTTTGAATTGCATTGAAAACTATCCGCAAAATTATGCTACTCTTGATGAAAATGATTTCTCACAACTTGACCCGGACATAATTTTTCTTCCTTCCGAACCTTTTGTATTTAAAGAAAAAGATAAATTTGAACTTCAGCAGCATTTTCCGGATAAGAAAATACTATTGGTTGAAGGTGAAATGTTTTGTTGGTTTGGAAGTAGGCTCGTCAAATCTATTGATTATGTTTTAAAAATAATAAAGTAAGGTTCTACTGTTATTTTAATGCAAGTGAAAATATTTAAATATTAAGAAATTCCAAACAGCAAAAATCAAATAGCAAATAAAACACAAATTCCAATGTTTAAAACTCAAATAACATAAGCATTGAGTCAATGTAATGATTTAATAATTATTATTTAAAATGTTTTGATTTTACGCTCAATATTTGCATATCGGTTTTTATATGTAAATAGTTTTGGAAATTGTCCCGATACTTATCGGGATGATAAATTGAAAATTATTTGCTTTTTGTAATTTGTCTTTTGTTATTTTCCCTAAATTCGCAGTAGTACTTGAAGTAATATTATTTATACTTATGAAAAGAAAAACATTATTAATCTTTATAGTTTTCATGTTGTTTAATTCCGCTTTTAGTTATTACTATCACACATACGAACATAACCAAAAGCATAGGTATATTTTAAGCTCGGATGCATGGGGTTACTATCAATATTTAACTGCTGTTTTTTATGAAAAAGATGTAGCTAACCAACCTTATTCTGTTCGTTCAGAAAAAGGGATGTTATTAAATAAATACAATTATGGTGTAGCATTGCTTGAGTTACCATTTTTTCTTCCACCATATTTCATTTGCAAAATTTTTCAAATACCAACTAAGGGATTTACTCCAATATTTTCAATTATGATTGTGCTTGCATCATTAACTTATGCTTTTTTAGGTTTGCTCTATTTATTCAAGTTCTTGCGAGAAAAATTCGATTGGAAAATAAGTATTATTACTATTTTTTTAATCTATTACGCTACTAATTTATTCTTTTACTCAACTGTTGAGCCGGGAATGTCGCATTCTTTCTCTTTCTTTCTGATTGCTATCTTGCTATACTTTACTGACAAAGTTTATAAAAAAGCTTCACTAAAAAACTTTATTATTTTAGGAATAACATTGGGATTAATTGTTGCAATCAGAACACTTAATATTTTGGTTGTATTGTTTATTTTGTTTTATGATGTAAATTCTTTTAATGATTTCAAAGAAAGGATTGTATTTATTTTTAATAAATTTTCTAAGTTTTTAATTATCCCCTTGCTTACTTTCATTTTTTTCGTTCCTCAGCTTTTATATTGGCATCTTACAACAGGTCATTTTTACACAAATCCATATAATCAACCCGGTTCTCATGAAGGATTTTTCTATTTAGCAAATCCGAAAATCTTTGAAATATTATTTAGTGTTATGGGAGGATGGATTTCATTTATTCCAATAATTGCAGTTATTTTGGTAAGTTTAATTTGGCTCGCTATAAAAAGGAAACACAATGGACTTGCAATTTTATTTACATTTTTGCCAATACTTTATTTATATTCTTCATGGTGGTTTTTTGAAAGAACCGGACCAGGTAATAGATTTTTTATAGACTTTTATGCACTATTGGCAATTCCATTAGCTTTCACAATATCAAGGGCAATAAACATAAAAAGAAAATATTTTAAGATAGCAATATTCTTGTTTTTTGGAGTTTTAGTTTATTTTAATTTTAATATGACAATTGACTTTCGGCATTGGTGGTTTGATTTAGAAAATTGGGGTTGGCGTTATTATTTGCAATATATTTTTCATTGGTTTTTTCTTTCATAAATCATTATATATTATGTATTTAAAATTCGAAGAGCTTGGCAATTATCAAATTTCAATATTAATATTGGGACTTGTTTTGATAATCTCAAGTGTATCATTATTTCAACTTAAGAAAGACAAAACCTTAGCAATAGCCCTATTAATTCTTGGTGGTTTGTCAATCAGGATTTTTATGGCAATGTTAGATCCTTTTCTGAATATCTGGGATGAACAATATCACGCTTTAGTAGCCAAAAACATGATTCAACATCTTTTGACTCCAACTCTTTATGAAAACCCTGCTTTACCTTATGATTATACACAATGGGCAGGGAATCATATCTGGTTACATAAGCAACCTCTCTTTTTGTGGCAAATGGCACTAAGCATGAAAATATTTGGTGTTAATACTTTTGCAATGCGTCTCCCAAGTATAATAATGTCAACATTAATGATATTAATTGTTTATAGAATAGGAAAACTAACTGTAAATAAAAACACTGCTTTTTATGCTGCTTTATTATTTGCTCTATCTAATTTTTCTCTTGAAATGGTTTCAGGATATCGACATGTTGACCATAATGATGTTGCTTTTATATTTTATGTTACTGCAAGTTTCTGGGCATGGACAGAATACATGAATTCAGGTAAAAGATTTTGGATAATTTTTATTGGCTTATTTTCAGGATGTGCAGTTTTAGTAAAATGGCTTGTCGGAATACTTGTTTATTCGGGCTGGAGTCTTGTAATTCTTTTTAATAAAGAAAGAAGAAAAAATTTGAATCAATATATCGATATCATTATTAGCATTGTAATTACTTTATTAGTTATTCTGCCATGGCAAATTTACATCTTAAATAATTTCCCCCTTGAAAGCAGATATGAATTTTCTTATAATACCTCACATTTGTTTATTCCTATAGAAAACCATGAAGGAAATGACTGGTATCATTTTTCAGTTATGACGCTAATTTACGGAAAATTGATAAAGATAATTTCAATATTAGCAATAGTAGTTTTTATTATTAAACTAAAGAAAAAAGAATATAAAATCGGATTTCTTAGTTTTATTATTCTGGTTTATGCTTTTTATGCTTTTGCCACAACTAAGATGCCTGCTTACACACTTGTAATTTGTTCTTTGATTTATTTGGCTATAGGAGCATTATTAGATTATATTTTTTCCTTATTACAAAAAGTTAAAGTTAAACCTTTAATATATTCAATTTTTGTTATAATTGTTTTGTTGTTAATATCTCATTACAACTTTAAGTATAATGATATTTATAAACAACATACAATTGGAGATAAATCTGAATGGGATTACAGACCAATTCGTGTCAGGGATACTAAAATATTTAAATCTCTTCCTGAGATTCTTCCATCTGATGATTATATTATTTTTAACTGCCGTGAATTTGAACACGTTTTAATAATGTTTCATACAGATTATATTGCTTACAGCGGAAATTTAAATTACGATTATTATAAATACCTGAAAGAAAAAGGTTATAAAATGGCAGTGTTTGATGATAATAAATTGCCTGATTTTATTATTAATAATAAGGATATTTTTATTATTAAATCAGAGATGTGGTAAAATATGTTAAATGTTTTACTAATTTCTTGGCTCAAATACTTCAATCAATAAGTCATCAACAAAAACTTTCTGTTGCCCTCTAAGCCAAACATAAACTAATAAGTTATCTGATTTTTGTCTAACTTCAGGTGAAAGATAATACATTGTAACTTTATTCCATTGATTCAATTTAATATTATGTTTATGTTCTTCTAAATCTATTGTTTGGTATTTATAGTTTTTTCCTTTGTGTAGAAATGTTACAACCAGAGAAACAGGATTCTCAGATAAATCAAAAATAGGGAAAACATAAACAGATGTTTTGATAATAACATAATCTTTTTTGCTTAGGTCTTTATAATCATAGTTTATTGATGGAGAATATATTTTATCCTTATTCAAAATAAAACTAAATTCTTCTGATTTTGAATATTCATCTGAATAATTACTTTTATTATCTTGGTCTAATACATCAAAATCTAATTTCTTAACAATTGTTTTTTTGTAATTTATATTATTTATCGTATTTTCGTTTATTTCCTGAAACCTATCAAAAGACAAATATTTTCTTTCGTTTTCAGACACCTTGGTTTTCCCAAAAGTCTTAAAATAATATGCTCCGGTCATGCGATAAGGGTCAATAATATTATTATTGTATTGCCAGATTTGAAAAAGATTAAGAATAATGAAGAAAATAGTTAGTATAAGAATTAAATATTTTTTAAAATTGTTTTTGCCTAAAATAGACATAAAAAAATACCCCAATGGAATAGCCATAATAGCATAAGATTGCATTATTGCTCTACTGCTAAAACTTGCTGCATAATGCCAACACGACCAACTGGAAACTACCCAAAGATTTATAATAAAATATATAAATAAAGCAAAAAATATCTTCCGATTATTTTTATATAAATAATAGAATCCTAAGATTGCAAAAATCATTATGGGTGTATAAATCAGCCAACCTTTTCTAAAGCTAAAAAGGAATTTTAGAGTGTAGGGCCATAAAAATTCAAAGCCTTCTCCCGGATTTTGATAACTGTAAAAGAAAAATTTTCCACTGGTGATTTTCCAATATATTAATTGTGGAATACCTATAAGAATAATACTTATTACTAATCCCAAAACATGATTTCTGTATTTTAAAAATAGTTTCCTTTTCTCAACAAAGCTTTCCTTATCATAAACATTCCAAAAAACAGGAATTAATATACATACCAATTCAACTGGTCTGCTTAGGATAGCTAAACCAATAAATACGCCTAATAAAATTGCATGTTTAATTTTAAAGGTTTCGTGCCATCGTATTGTTAACCATAGAATTATTGTATAAGTAAAGAAAAGCATGTTGTGAGACATAAGGTTATTAAATGTCGTTAAATTGAAATAATTAGTTCCAAGAATAATTGAAATCATTATTAGTGAAGCTAATTTATCTGAAAAAAACCGCAGCAAAATCTTTCGCAAAAACCAAATGCCAAGAATAGTATATATTAATAATCCATATGCTATGGAGTTTTGATAGGGCAGCGAAAATCCATTAGCAACATAATCAGTGTTTTGAGCAATTATATGAGCCGTAAAAAAAAAGGGACTATAAAAAATTGAAAGCCCCATAGAGTATTTAATTACCCAATTTCCATTTTCTAACTTGTTTGCCTGATAAAATGTGTTTGATATATTATAATCATCAATGATTTTTAAAATTGTGTCTGAGTTTTGTAAACTCAAATCATCATAAATGAAAGTTGCAGGAAGATATAAATAATACCCGAAAACATCCCATGATAAAACATTTTCAGGTTGTTTTGAAAAACGAAAAATAATTATTGTTATCGAAAGAAGTATAAAAATCCATAATGAAAAAATATTCTTTTTTTTAATAATCATATTTGAGTAATTTCATTTAAACTTTTTTTTAAAATGCTAATATTATTCTATTTGCTCCGAAACAATCCATATTTCAAAATACAATAAAGTGCCCTTAGTCCATCTTTCCAGCCAATTTTTTTTCCATCTTCATAAGTTCTGCCATAATACGAAATTCCAACTTCATATATTCTGATACCTTTGATGCGTGATATTTTCTGGGTAACTTCGGGTTCAAAGCCAAACCTGTTTTCTTTAAGTTTTAATCCTTGAATAAATTCTCTTCTGAAAAGCTTGTAGCAAGTTTCCATATCGCTTAGATTCAGATTTGAAAAAATATTGCTAAGACTTGTTAAAAGACGATTGCCTATTGTATGCCAAAAAAATAAAATTCTGTGGGGACTGTCGCCTTTGAATCTGGAGCCATACACAACATCTGCATGACCGTTTACAATTGGTTTTAGTAATTTGTTGTATTCAAAAGGGTCGTACTCCAAATCAGCATCCTGAATAATTAATAAATCACCTGTTGCTTTTGCAATACCAGTATGCAGAGCTGCTCCTTTTCCTTTATTTATTTCGTGATTAAACAAATGAATATCTTGGTCGTTATGCTCGCTTATATATTTTTCAAGAACAGCTTTTGTGTTATCTTTTGAACAATCATTTACGAGAATAATTTCTTTTGAAATATTATTAATCAACTCAACTTGTAGAACCAAATCAAGTATTTTATGAACAGTTTTTTCTTCGTTATAAACAGGAATTATTATTGATAATTTATCTACCTTCGTCATACTATATTATTTTTTGAGCGTAAAATTACAAATATAAATTTTATTCAAAACTTTATGATGAATAATATTAAAAAAACAATTCCATTTATTCTGTTAATTCTGATTTTTATTATTTTTTTGATTATTTCTTTTAGCTCAGAAGGTTTTATTGGAGGTGCTGATAATATTGCACATTATTTATATTCAAAATTAGCTTTTAAATATCCTAGCTTATTTTTGCACCATTGGGGAAAACCATTTTTTATTTTATTAAGTTCTCCTTTTGCTCAGTTTGGATTTAATGGAATTAAAGTCTTTAATATTATTGTTGGATTGCTTACAGCTATATTTGCATTTTTAATTGCTAAAGAATTAAAGTATAAAAATGCATGGCTTGTTATTGTTTTTACTTCATTCACTCCGATTTACTTTATAATTCATTTTTCGGCATTAACTGAAATTCTATTTAGTTTTATTCTGATTCTGTCAATATATTTAGCAATAAAAAACAAATTTATATTATCGGCAATTTCTTTATCCTTTTTAATTTTTACAAGGACAGAAGGGATTGTTATTCTCCCTCTATTTTGGCTTTTTTACATGCTAAGAAAAAAATACCTGAGCATTTTTTTCACCTTTACTGCTTTTGTCTTATATAGTTTTATTGGTTATTTTTATTTTCACGATTTTTTCTGGTTTATAACCCAAATGCCCTATTCCGGTGCTAAAGAAATTTATGGTAGCGGAAGTTTATTTCATTTTGTTAATTCTTCCAAATTAATTTTGGGAATCCCTTTAAGTTTACTTTTTATATCAGGTTTAATTGTATGGGTATTTCAATTCTTAAAACAAAAAGGATTAAAATCATCAATTTTATCTGTTGAATTGTTTTTAATTATTTTGCCTGCCATTGCTTATTTTTCCGCTCATTCAGTTGCATGGTGGTTGGGATTAGGTGGTTCCTTAGGTTTAATCAGAGTCATTGCTGCTGTTACTCCACTCATGGTTTTATTAAGTTTGAAAGGATATAATTTTATACAAGAGTTAATACCATGGAAATTTATAAGATTAGCTATTATTTTTATAATAATTCTTCTATTATTAAGAACATCAATAACTTTTCATAATTTTAATTTAAAACTTTCTAAAGAAGAACAATTAGTTAAAGAAGCATGTAGTTGGTTTAAAAATTCTGAATATAATAATAGTAAAATCTATTATTATGACCCTAATTTTTGTTTTTTTCTTGACCTAGATGTTTATGATAAATCAACTAATACGTGGATGTTATTTGACGATTATCCGGGAAAAGAAAGAATTTGCGAAAACAATATTCTGTTTTGGGATTCTCACTTTGGTACAAATGAAGGTAATTTACCTTTAAAAGATTTATTTGAAGATGTTCGGTTTGAACAAATAAAAATATTCAAACCAAAAGAAAATTATAAAACCTTAGGAGATTATGATTATGGGATATATGTTTTTAAAAGAAAAGCTGATAATTATAAAACATTTAACTCTATACTTGATAGCTTATTAAATAAGCTTGTATATAAAACCAATCCCAAACTTATTTATTACAGGAACTTTGAGAAAGAAGAATATCTTAAAAAGGATGAAATAATTTCTGATTCTATTTCATTCTCAGGTAAAAATTCGTTAGCAATTGATGGAAACAATAAATGCCCAATAGGGAAAGAATTCCTTTATTGTGATATATCAAGCTACGGAACTCCTAACAAAATTAGAGCTGGATTTATGTTTTTCTCAAAATCCAATTTTCAAGACAATCCTATAAGCATTGTAATAAGTTACGAAAATGAAGGGGAATCTTATGAATTTCATGATTTAAGAACTGAAGATTTTTCTAATTTACAAATCAACAGATGGAATTATTTGGAAACAGAATTGGATTTAACAAAAGTTAAAAGCCCAAATGATAAGATTAAAATTTATTTGTGGCACAGAGGTAAAAACAAAATTTTTGTTGACGATTTTTATATTATTGTTGATTTTAAAAACTAAAAATTTATGATACATTTGAAATTTTATTACAGTAAAAAAACTTTTTTTTTATTATTGATTTTCATTACATCTTTCTTGTTTTCTTGCAATAAGCAATCATCCGATAATGTAGAAACTAAATTTCTCGGTCATAGAGGAAGCGGTTGTTCTCTTCTACAGCAAGGCTATATGGAAAACACAATTCCATCAATAGAAAATGCGTTTAAATATTTTGATGGTGTTGAGGTTGATATCCAAATGAGTAAATCGGGAACAATTTGGATATATCATGACGGAATTATAAATGCCTGTGACACAAATTCTAAGTTTTGTATTCCAAACTCAATTGATTCAACATTGGAAAATATAACTATTTGTCATTATGCTTATAAAGACAGACTCTATAAACTGGAAGAATTATTTGAACTTTTAGAATCAAACCAAAGCAAATTTGTTTCTCTTGATGTAAAAGGATATTATCCTAATTTTTGCATCCCTGCAAATAATGTTTCTGAATCCTATCAAAAACAATTTGCAAAAGAACTAATTAAATTAATCAATAATTACGGGCTTGAAAACAAAATATTAATAGAAACAGATTATCAATATTTTCTAGATTGCATTAAAATACAAAAGCCCGAATTAAATTGTTATTTGTTAAGTTATCAAAATTTCAATAAAGCTCTAAATGTTGCTTTACAAAAGACTTACGATGGCATATCTTCTAATTTTCAAGACACAAGTTTAAACAAAGAATGTATCTTGAATGCTCATAAAAATAAATTAAAAGTACAAATTTGGACTCCAAATAATGAAGAAGATTTAAGAAGAATATTATTACTGAAACCTGATTTTATTCAAACTGACAATTCTGATGCAAAATCTTTTTTAAATCAATAAGAATAAACTTCTATCCTATAATCATCAACAAAAAATTCACTTTTATTGCTGTTTAATATATATATACTAACTTTCTTTTTTTTATTTCTTTTAGGAATTTTAAATTTTCTGTAAATGTAAATACGATTCCATTCTTCATTTTTCTTAATTATTTCAGAAAAAGGTATTTTGTGATATATAATATCATCATCGCCCTCAATAGAAATAATGAATTCTGGTAATTTTTTTCTGTTATATTTTTCAAAGTGAGCAAAAAATACAGTTTTCACTTCGAGATTAACTGCTTCTCCGCTTATTTTTTTTGAAATAGATAAAACATATTTTTGAGATGGTTTTATATGAACTGATTTGCTGCCATTGACTCCCACCTTTTTGAAAATATCCTTTTTATGTGTTCTGAAGTATCCTAAATCCGAGTTAAAAGATGTTGAAAAATTAATGATTTCTTGGTAGTTGTAGTTTTTCACAAAATAATCTAAAGGCAAAATCATGTTTTCTAAACAAGTATAATTATTTATTGTTTCATAAACTTCAAGGCTTTTTTTGATGCTATCTTCAATTTCAGCATTTTCAATAAAGTTTAAATCCATATTCTCAGAAACAATATATAATTTACTGTTATTGTAAAAATACTTTCCTGAAATGTAGGCGTTTATTTTGCCATTAAGATTGCTAAAAGGATAAATATTTCTATTTCTGAAATAAGAAACAGTATCAAGCCCCTTGCCAAGCCAGTAGCATTTTTCAGGTAAAATCCAATTATAGTTTTCTTTTAGAAGCGGTGCAAATGATGGAGTTATGTCAAGATGTGAGGATACTGCCTTAAATCTTTTTGCTTCTTTTAGCAAAGGAGAATAAATGATTAAAGGAACATAATATTTGTCAATATTATTTTTAACAGGAATATATCCAATATTATGGTCTCCCGTTATTACAAAGATTGTATTCTCAAATTCAGATCGCTTTTTATATTCTTCGAAAAAACTTCTGAAAGCATCATCATCATAAAGAATTGTCGAATAAATATTAGAATATTTTAGGTATTCTTTTTTCGTTTTTTCATCAAATGAGTAATCCGAAATTAGTTGTTCGAATTTTTTTTGATATTTTTCTTTATTTGGACAAAGAAAAGGATGATGAATTGAAAGTGTGAAATAAACACTCAAATAAGGCTTTTTGGATTTTACAGAAGCTTTATTAATAATTTCTAAAGAACGACAAAACAATTCTTTGTCGGAATAACCCCAGGAAAATTTATCGCTTTTTATTTTTTCATAATTACCACCAAAATTCTTATTTTCAAGTATAAAGTCGATATTTTGATTTTCCATAAAAACATCCATTTGTTCAAAACCTGACCAGCCACCATAAAAAAATCTTGTTGTATAATTATTTAATCCCGCAAGTTTTATCAGCGATTCATGATAAGGAATATTGTTTCCCATGTTTATTATTCCACGAGATTTCCCTATTGGAAGTGATGCAAGCATATTTGGAATTACACCATAGGACCTATCGGCATTACTTGTGAAGTTCTCCCAATATAAACTATTTTTCGTCAGTGAATCTAAAAAAGGAGTAAAGCTTTTGTAATTTGCATTTGGACCTGAATAACTTCTGGACAAACTTTCAACAATGATAAATACCAAATTTGGTTTTGTATCAGACTTTCTGAAATATTTTCCCAAAGGATTTTCTAATGGTTGTTTGCGGTAAAAAGGGTATAACTTTCCGAAATATTCAAAATCTTTATTTTGTAATTGATAGTATTCAACCGCTTGCTTTACAGTTTTATTATCAGGGCTTAGGCTTTCATCTCTCAAGTTCTTGTTTATCTCAACAGCAAGATAATTGATGTTGTTATTAGTAAGATAATATTCTATGTCGCTTTCATATTTGCTTATATCAGCAATTAAAATATTTGGAAATATAAAAGGTAGGAAAGAAAGTGGCAAATAAATCAATCCAACAAGAAGTGGAAATTTGATTTTTATTTTTTTAATCCCAAAATAAAACAGAACGATAAACAATAACAAACAAAAAATATTTAGCAATACATTTGAGTTTCCATCTTTTGATGCTATATAAAAGATTTCTTTAAACGAAAATTCAAAAATAGATTGGTCAAGTAAAACAAGTGTGCTAAGAAAATATCGAATTAGTAAAAATTGTATTATTAATACAATAATTACAATCAGCTTATAAAACACAGAAGCAGCTTTTCTTTTTATCAATGCAATCAGAAGGAACAATATCAGGAAGATAGCCGAAGTACTCAAAACTAATGTTAAGTCAAATACCAAACCTGAAAAGAAAATTTTAAAATAGTCAATTGAAAAATTATGAATGCTTGATAGCCATAAATTTTCAATAGTTCGCAATACAATTATTAATAATAAAAAAACAATATTTATCGACAAATAGTCTGATAAAGAAAGTTTTAATTTTTGTTTAATATTTATCATTTCTTGTAAAGGCAAAATTTCATTATAGATTTGACACAAAAATAACCAATCAAATCAATATTTAATCATTTGCAATATGAAATTATTTACAAATACTAAATTATTAGATTTTTTTTCATAGCTTTGACACCCCAAAAACAACATTTATTAAAAAAAATTATCCATCTAAAATATAGAATAGCATGAATGATAAATTACAATTAAATCCAAATCCTTTAGTCAGTTATTTAGGAAAACCATCATCAGATTTCACAAAAGCAGATATAATAAAATACATTGAAGATTTTGAAATAGAAATGATTAATTTCAGATATGTTGCTGGTGATGGACGATTAAAAACTTTAAATTTTGTTATTAATAACAAAGAACATCTTGAACGACTTTTAACCTCCGGCGAAAGAGTTGATGGTTCAAGTTTATTTTCACACATAGAAGCAGGCTCAAGTGATTTATACGTTATTCCAAGATTTAAAACAGCTTTTGAAAATCCATTTTCTGAAATTCCTTCTTTAGATATTCTTTGTTCTTTCTACAATAAAGATGGTCAGCCGATGGATAGTGCTCCCCAATATATTCTTAATAAAGCTCATAAAGTTTTAAAAGAAAAAACAGGATATTCCTTTGAAACTATGGGCGAACTTGAATATTATGTGATTTCGGAAAAAGAAACAATTTTTGAATCACCAGACCAAAAAGGTTATCATGCATCTTTTCCTTTTAATAAATGGGAGCAGTTCAGAACAGAAGCAATGCTTGCTATTTCACGAACCGGAGGAAACATTAAATATGGTCATTCCGAAGTTGGAAATTTTTCATTAGAAGATAAAATCTATGAACAAAATGAAATTGAGTTTCTTCCAACAAATGTAGAAGATTCTGCCGACCAACTCGTAGTTGCTAAATGGATTCTTAGAACTCTTGCTTATAAATATGGAGTTACAATAACCTTTGCTCCAAAAATCACAGTTGGTAAAGCCGGAAGCGGCTTGCATATTCACACAAAACTTGTGAAAGATGAGAAAAACATGTTTGTTGCTGATGATAAATTAAGTGATGTTGCAAAAAAAGCAATCGCTGGTTATCTTAGCTGTGCAACTTCTTTAACTGCTTTTGGAAACACAAATCCAACATCTTATTTCAGATTGGTTCCTCATCAGGAAGCTCCTACAAATATTTGCTGGGGCGACAGAAACCGCTCAGTGCTTGTTAGAGTTCCTTTAGGTTGGAGAGGTAAAACCAATATGTCTGCTAATGCTAATCCTCTTGAAGATAATGAAAGCCTTGATTTTTCATTTAAACAAACTGTTGAGTTCAGATGCCCTGATGGTTCAGCAGATATCTACTTATTGCTTGCAGGATTAACTGTTGCTGCCCGACATGGTTTGGAAATGGAAAATGCTCTCGATTATTCTAAAGAAACTTATGTTGATATCGATATTTTTAAAAGCGAATTTAAAGACAAATTAAAAGAGCTCAAACAATTGCCTGTGTCTTGTTGGGAATCTGCCGAATGTCTTGAACAACAAAAAGAAGTTTTTAAAAAATATGATGTTTTTCCTGATAGTATTATTAGCGGTATCATCACACAACTTAAAGAATTTAACGATAAAGATATAAGAGAATCAATCAAAAATGATAACTCAAAAATGTTAAAATTGGTTGATACTTACTTTCATTGTGGATAGAGAAATATAGGAAAATCTATATAATTTTATCTTGCAAAACAGTTTTCTATGACTTAGGAGTTGTGTATTTTATAGTGTAGTTATAGGATTTTTCTCCTGAATTTTTGTTTTCTTTTTCTTCGCTTTTCTTAACAGTATAATTATAAGAAATATTGCTTGATGGCAATTTGAATGAAATCTTTGTTTTAATTTTTGCTTTAACTCTAATACCTCGATTTTTGACTTTTTGATATTTTAACGATTTTGCAAGTCGAATAGCCTCTTCATCACATCCATAGCCAATTCCATTTATAACAATTGGATTGTGAACATTTCCCATATCATCAACTTCATACTCAATCAAAACAATACCTTCAATATTTTTAGTTTGAGCTTCTTGGGGATATTTCAGGTTTTGTTGAATAAATTTTCGGAATGCTTCGTTACCACCGGGGTAAGAAGGTAATTTTAAAAAATCTTTTTCTTTTTTAGTTTTTTTCATAAAAAAAGAAATAATTCGATTGAAATTTATCAGTAAGTGATTCTAATACAAACTTAGTTAAAATAACAAATAACAATATCCAAATAGCAAATAATATTCAATGTACTAAAAACCAATTTCCTAAACTATTCGTAATTAATAGATTCTTTATTTATTTTTTATAAAAGCAGGAAAATAATTTATTTTCTTGGTTTTAGTTGCTGCAAAGTTTGATTATTTGAAAATTGGATTTTGAGTTTTACCTGCCTGCACGTAGCCGTTTCGGCATAGGCAGGTTTGTTGTTTGTTTTATTGTCATTTGGAATTTTTTAAATTTTTGCTTTATATTATCTATTTAGATAAACTTTAATATCACTCGAATTATTAAAGCTGTTCCAAAAACAACTAACAAAAGACCTACTATTCTATTTGCCCACAATATTTTTCTTGGCTTCAAGTATTCTTTCAATCTATTTCCAATAAAACTTTTAAGAATGTCAGTTCCAAAAATAGTAATCAGCGTTCCGCTAAAAAAGGTGATAACGTAATAAAACAATTTTCCTTCTTCTGCTTGGGCGCTGATTGTTCCCAAAGCGATAAACCAAAAAGCTAAAAGAAAAGGATTCAGAATATTCAAAAAATAACCTTTAACTACATAAGTATAAGGTCCTGGTGCTTTATAAGAAGATTTTTTATTTTTAATAAAAGTTCTTTTTCTAAGAATATCAGGTTTCCTGAAATACGAATATATTCCATAAGCTATTAAAATACTACCGGCTACAATGCCGATAAGTAATTTGTTTTCAACGCTATTAAAAAACTTAAATGCACCAATATAAGAAACAGATAGTATTGTAATATCGCTAATTAAAATACCGACTGCCATAAAAACACCGTATTTAAATCCTCGGTTAATACTGGTTTGTATTATGGAAAAAAAGGCTGGTCCAATAGTTATTGCTATTATTAATCCTAATATTATGCCTTCGAAAAATATTTTTATTGGAACCATTAATTTATTATTCTATTTGTTGTATTCTTTTAAAAATTCTTTCCATTCCAAATGTTGCTTCTTTTTAAGAACTCTTGGGAATTTATTACTGCCACCTTCTTTGCCATGTTTTTTCATCCAGTCATAAAAAACTTTTGTTGGCAAAATCTCAACGAAAATATCTTTAATTGCTTCTATACGTTCAACTCTGTAATCATCATTCAGAATTTTAAGGTATTCGTCAATTTTTTGTTTTGCAATCTTATAATCAAAATCATTATCTGTGCCAAGATACCATTTGTGAGCAAACATAGCACTGTGCTTTATGCCTGTAACTGTAAACTCTCGAACTTCAATATTATATTCATCTTCAAGCATCTTAATTGCTCTGTTCATGTTTTCAAGTGAAAGATGCTCACCACAAATATTCAAAAAATGTTTTGTTCTTCCTGTAATTATTATTTCATTACATTCTAAAGAAGTAAATTTTATTGTATCCTCTATAAGATATCTCCATGCTCCGGCACAAGTTGAAATCAACAATGCGTATTCTGTATCTTCTTCAACCTGGTCAATAGTTAAGGCTACAGGATTACTTTTCATACTACCATTTGAATCAAAATTTTGTTCATTGAAAGGAATAAATTCATAAAATAATCCATTGTCAAGAATCATTTGCATTGAATCAGTATTTGGGCGATTTTGGAAAGCAATAAAACCTTCTGATGCAAGATAAGTTTCAATGTAAGTAATTGGTTTTCCAAGAAGCTTTTCAAAACTATTTTTATAAGGACCAAAAGCAACTCCACCATGAACATAAATTGAAAGGTTAGGCCAAATATCATGAATATTATTTAGACCATAATGTTTAATAATTTTTTCTAGCAGAATTTGTAGCCATGCAGGAACACCGCAGATAATTCCTATGTCCCAATTTTTAGCATTTTTAACAATTTCGTCAAGTTTTGTTGACCAGTCACGCTCTTTAGAAATTCTTTTTCCCGGTTTATAAAAATGTTGAAACCAAAAAGGAATATTTACTGTTGTTATTCCCGATAAGTCACCTTCATAATAAGTTCCGTTATACTGAAGATGCGTGCTTCCTCCAAGCATAAGAATTCCTTTGGAATAAAATTCTTTTGGGAAATCATAATTTACAAGAGAAAAAACTTGTTTTACACTTGCTTTTTTTATGGCACGAAACATATCATTAGTTACAGGAATATATTTGCTTGATGAATTTGATGTTCCGGAACTTAAAGCAAAATATTTCACCCTGTCGGGCCATGTAACATAAGCTTCTCCATTTATTGAACGGAACCACCATTTTCTGAAAATTGTATTGTAAATATGTGTGGGAACATTTTCCTGAAATGCTCTTACTATATCTTTTTGTTTTAAGATATTATCAAAATTGTAATTCTCACCAAAAGCAGTGAATTGTGAACGCCTTAATAATTTTTTCAGAACTTTCTTTTGAGCTTTATATCCATTGAATTTCTTTTTACTATCCAATGAGCTCTTCACTCTTAATTCAATGGCTGCTTTAATTATAGATCCTAAAATTGGCATAATAAACTTGATTAAAAAAAAGCAAAATTATAAAAAATTATTAATTAATTAAAAAACATATTAATCTGTTGTAATTCACAAGTTTTTTAAAATTTTCAAACAAATATAATACATTATGATTCACAAATTGTTTTTATGAAATTTTTTAATACGAGTTATTATATATTTTTATAACTTCGCTAAATACTGAAACTTTTAAAATTAAAATTCTCAATAAGGATTTTGAATTCGCCGACCATCAGTCGGTGAGATTACTTGTAAAATTAAATGATTGAGTTAAAACAAATATCAAAAATTATAATAAAAAAATTTAAAATGAAAAAAATTATTTATTCCTTAAGTATTTTATTATTATCTCTTATTCTTAATAGTAACAATTTGTATAGCCAAAACGATTTGAAATGGGCAAAATCCTTAATTCTGCATGATGAAGCAACTGAAATTGAAGTTGATAGTTTGGGTAATATTTATACCGCAGGCATTTCACATATTGGTGGCTTCGTTATATATAAATACAGCCCTCTTGGAAATACATTATGGGTAACAAATTCCAGCACAACCCAATACTTGTATCAAGCAACTGACATGATACTTGACAAATACGCAAATATTTATGTTATTGGAGGCAATTCCATAAGTAGTAGTAATGGTGATTATTTCATCATGAAATGTAGTACATCAGGTACAATTCTTTGGGAAACTACTTATAATGGAATATACCCACAGAATGAATTACCAAATGCTATTGATATTGATGAATGGGGAAATGTATATGTTACTGGAAAAACTAAGGGTTCAACTGGGAACTTTGCTAATCTTACTGTTAAACTCAATCCTTCAGGAACTGTTGTTTGGGCATCAATGGGTGGAATAGCAGGATATGAAGCTGAGGGATCTGATATTTTTGTCCTTGATTCAAATAATATATATGTCACTGGATATACTAGTCCCACATGGAATTCTAAAGATATAGTTACTGTTAAATACAATTCCATCGGTGATACAGTATGGACAAGGCGTTATAATCACAATAATGGTGTGTATGGTGGAAAAGCTTCTATAGCAAAATCTATACAAGGTGATGCTATTGGAAATATTTATGTCGTTGGTAGTGGTAAGAATTATAATAGTAACGGTGAGTCTTTCCTTTTAATAAAATACAATTATTTAGGAGATACATTGTGGATGTATAGCCAACCTATCCATGAGATGACAAATAATTATCATACTGTTATAGATGATTCTGCGAATATCTATGTAATTCAAAATGATGCATATAATAATCATGGCTGTAAAATATTAAAGATAGATAGTAATGGAAGTCTTATTTGGTCAAATGATATTAATTATTATTATGGCAGAGCTATTTCAATAGACCTACAAAATAATGTTTATGTAGCTGGGAGGACCGGTTCTAATAGCAATACATATTTAATAACCTTTAAAATTGACCATACAGGAACCCTTCATTGGCAATCAAATTATCCAGCATATTCACATTACAGTACTGAAAGTAATGATATAGCAGTTGATAAATACTGCAATTTTTATGTTGCAGCTTTAGTCGGTAATGGTAGTGAAAATTATGGCAGAGTTCTAAAATATTCTTTAGAGCCAGTTGCTGATTTCAACTTTACTTCTTCCATTTCTACATATAGTTTTACCGATACATCAAAATATGCAACAAACTGGTATTGGGATTTTGGCGACGGAAGCTTTAGTACAGATGAAAATCCAACACATACTTATATTATTCCTGATAATTATAATGTTTGTTTGACTGCTTCTAACGGATGCATTTATGACACTAAATGCCAGTCGATTTTTGTTGCATGCGCACCACCTATTTCAAATTTTAATTATATCAATTCAATGTTAAATATCTCATTTAATGACCAGTCATTAAATGCATCAAAATGGAAATGGGATTTTGGTGATGGTTTTAATGATACAATCCAGAATCCAGTACATATATATACTCAATACAGTAATTATCAAGTACGTCTTATATGTACTAATGATTGTGGTACTGATACAATTTATAAACTTGTTGATGTAATATGTCTCCCAATTGCTAATTTCAATTATTCAATATCTCAACTTAATGTGTTTTTTAATGATTCATCAATAAATTATTCAAGTCGCTTATGGGATTTTGGGGATGGTTTTAATGATACTATTCCAAATCCTGTGCATACTTATGCCCAATCCGGCACATATCAGGCTTGTTTGATTTGCAGCAATACATGTGGTTCTGACACTGTATATCATTCAATTACTGTTTTATCAAATAATATCACAAATCCACAATTAAATGATAAAATATTTATTTACCCTAATCCTACAAATGATTTCATTACAATAGACTGTCCGAATGCCACTGTATCATTTTCAATAATAATATTTGATGTAGAAGGGCGAAAGCTACGAGAAATAAAGCATCAATCAAGGAGTAAATATGATTTGTCTAATTTTAAGTCTGGTTTATATATAATAAAAATATTTTCAGAGAATAAATTTATAAGATCTGAAAAACTAATAGTTAAGCCTTAAAAAAAACAGTAAGGTAAATCTCCTTCTTTTTAAAAAGGTTCAGTTAAAAACATAGGAAATTAGAAAAAAAATTAAAATAAAATATAACAATTATTCATCAATAAACAATATAGTAGAAATCCCATCTGCAAACAATTTTCCTTTATTGGTTAAGAAGAATACATTATTCTCAACTTTAAGTTTTTTATCTTTAATAAAACTTGCAGCTTTTGAATTGCAGTGATTAACGTAATTTATTCCGAATTTATTTTTAATTAAATCCAAATCACAACCATCAATTGTTCTGAGAGAAGTAAGGACATATTCATTGAACTTTTGTTTTTCTGTTAATATTTCTCTTTCAAAATGGAGTTTCTTATTATTAATCAGCTCAATATATTTATCAATGGAAGAAATATTCCATTGCCTTGAATCCAAATCATAGGAATGTGCTGAAGGTCCAAGTCCAAGATATTTCTTCATTTTCCAATAGTTGCTATTGTGCTTTGACTCATATCCGCTTTTACAAAAATTAGAAATTTCATAATGAATAAAATCATTTGATTTCATTTGTTCCATCAGGATTTTGAATTGCTCCACACTTTTGTTTTCATTAATATTTTCACTTTTGCCTTTTCGAATAAAAATTTCTAATGGCGTGTTTGGTTCAATTGTTAATGAATATGCAGAAATATGTGGAATTTCCAACTCAAAAGTTTTTTGCAGATTCTCTTTCCATTTCTTATTCGATAAAGTTGGGATGCCATAAATAAAATCAATAGTTAGATTTTCGAAACCTGCATCTTGTGCTCTTTTAATACTATTTTTTGCTTGTTCGGAATTATGAATTCTTCCTAAATATTTCAGGTCATCATCAAAAAATGATTGTATTCCTATGCTCAAGCGATTAATTTCAGTTGATTTTAATTCTTTTAATTTCTTGTTATTAATATCATCAGGATTGGCTTCGAGAGTTATTTCAACATTATCTTTAAAATGAAAAAATTTTGAAAGCCGGTTTATTATGTTGGATATTTCTTCTGAATCAAGAATTGAAGGTGTGCCGCCACCGAAATATATTGTTTCAACGATTTCGCCATTCAAATAATTCTTTTGTAATTCAATTTCTTTTGAAAGTGCTTTTAAATATTCATCTTTATATTTTTTTGAAACAACAGAAAAGAAATTGCAATAATTGCATTTTTTCTTACAAAAAGGAATATGAATATAGATGCCTGCCATTAAATATAATATCTTAATGAATAATTATATGCCACAGATTAACAGATTAAAAACGTTTATAAATATAATTTCATCAAATTGTCTTACAAATAATAAAAAATAATTTTTATTATTTATAATTCAGAGATAATTCCAAAATTATTTTCTTCGCTAATAGACTTTTGCATAAAATATCTTGATTTATCAAATTAAAACAATTTTATATAAAATTCTGTGAACTAAACAAAGTGATATCACGAACTCCGCTAAAATAAATAATATTGTGAGTAATCTGTGGCTTTTTTTTATTTAGAACTGATTTTTACTTAATTTTTATAATTCTTTAGATAAGATCTTATTTAAACATTGTTTTCTAATTCACTAATTTCAACCAAATCTTTCATCAGATTCACAGTAAGACATGAATGTACAGGGATTATCCCAATTACATCACCCACATTGATTTCATCAATAATTTGAGAATTTAATTTTACTATTCCATGTTCCTGCGAAAGTGAAGAAACATAAGAATTTTCTAAGGGTTTGCTCCAACCTTTTTGTGAAATTAAAATCGGAACTCCAAAAATTTGTTGGTTTTGAAAATTAACAATTGATTCCGTTGATAAATGTGTTCCACCTCCATAAATAATTATTTCGTTTCTATCAATTCGTTTATCAACGACAGGACAAGCAAGAACAACAGCAATATTTTCAATTTTACAAGAACCGAGTTGGTATTGCATCAGGTCATAAAAAACAAAATTTCCGGGTCTTATTTCGTCAATTCCATCAAAATCTTCAGCAATGCTACAACTTGGAGTATCACCAACAGATATAATTAATTCAGGAAAATCGTTTATAAAATTTTTCTTTAGTAATCGGAGATTTTCATTGGATTGACTGCGAATTTCAATTATTTCTTGTTTTGTTTTTGCGTTGTAAGTATGCCCATCGTGAGCAAGAAATCCTTTGAATTTCAATAAAGAATTTTTAGAAATGGTTTCAATCAGTGAATTTATTTCTTCTGTATTTTCCGATTGAATTCCAGCCCTGTGATAACCGGTATCTATCTTAATAAAAACTCCTACAGAATATTTTAAATTTGTTTTCAGGAAATTTATTGATTCAATATTACATGCTAAAATATTAAGTTCAATTTTTTGAGCTAAGAAATTGATTCTTTCTATTTCTAACAAATTAATCGGGAAAGCAATGGTAATGTCCTTCCAGTCATTGCGAGCAAAATATTCCGCCATTTGCACAGATGAAACCGTAATTGCATTAACTCCAAAATCCTTAAAATATTTTCCGATTTTCGCAGATTGATGAGTTTTGAAATGCGGTCTGAATTTTAAATTATAAAGCTTTGCCTTTTCCACCATCATTTTAATGTTGGCAAGGCATTTTTCTTTATCTAATAATAATGTAGGTTTGCTTATTTTCACTAAAAAATCTTTAAATTTTATGAATATTCAAAATTAAGATTTTTTAATGAATCATCTTTCTAATTTGATATTGTTTTTGATATAATTTTATAATGGTACAGATGTTAATAAAATCAAGAATTTTATCTAACAACCTACCAATTTCAGAACAATTTAATTCAATATGACTTTCCTGAATTGTTGTTCTCCGTCAGATTTTAAACCAATAAAATAAATTCCTTTAGGTGATTTTGAAAGGTCAATAGTTTTAATGCTTTCAGTTTGAGATGAAATTTCTTCAGTGAATATTATTTGCCCGATAGTATTAAAAATTATAATCTCTAATTTAGTAAATCCTTCGGGAATATCAATATTAATTTTTCCTTGTGAAGGATTGGGGTAGATATTAATTCCATATGGTTTTATATTTTCAGAAATCCCTGAACAATCCATCACAATAATTTTTATTGTATCTGCATTAACACAGCCTTGTTGTGTAACTATTACTGAAAAGTCTTTATTTCCTATTCCTATTCCTGTTGAATCTACTATTATAGTTTGGGTTGTATCTCCTGTTGACCATAAATAGGAATCCATTCCTGCTCCTGCATCTAAAGTAATCTGATGTGTCTCACAAATTGTTGAGTCCTGACCAAGATCCAGTGGAGGTAACATCACTGTTACATTAATCGGTAAAGACGTTGTTGAACAAGAATTTAGGTTGGTTGTTGTAACAGTGTATGCCCCGCTTTCATTGGCAAAGATTGTTGAAGATGTTGCTCCCGGTATAAGAATTCCATCTTTCTTCCACTGATAAGTTAATCCGCTGCCTATGTTTGCTGTGATAAAAACTGAATCGCCATTGCAAAAAGTTGTTGCACCTAACGCATTTATTGTTGCTGGTGGTGCTGGTAAAACAGTCACAATAGCTGTATCTGAAATAGTTGAACATCCTATTATATTAGTTATATTTACCATATAACTTCCCGCTTGCTTTACAGTATATGAAGTATCAGTTTCTCCTGATATTGCAATACCGTCTTTGAACCATTGATAAGTCAGTCCGGAATCAGTATTAGCCGTTAATAACAATGAGTCGTTTTGACAAATATTGATTGCTCCGCTGGGAGTTACATTTGCTAATGGTGATGCATTAACATAAATAGATGTCATGT
>CAYLPA010000023.1:0-24118 GCA_964385385.1 uncultured Saprospiraceae bacterium
TGGTGCTGCTTATGAGGCTATTAAAAAGAAAAAAGGATTTAATTAATTGTTTGAAGAAAACGCCAATAACTTCGTTATACTCATCTTAAAACCCAGTCATTTACATTAGTAAGCTCCTAACTTTTAAGATTTCGCAAGCCTTGTTTTTGTCGTTTTCTTTTCCAACACAGATTTTTCATACAAAGGCTAATTAATAATTATCTTTCTTTATCAAAATATTTTATAATTTTATAACATATAAAAAATTTATAAAGTATGAGTGTTTTACAATATTATTTAGAACTATTTATTTATGTTAATATTATATTATTTTCTGTTTCTATAATTGGTATTATCATTTTAAAAAAGACAAAAAACAAGAAAAGGTTTCTTAATTTGTTTTTAAAAAAATTGATATGGGGTACTTCAATTACAACTTTCCTCTTTGTAGCAGGCATATTATTTATTAAACATAAAGAGAAAAAAAACAAAGAACAATTAATTGAATTGATTAGTAATAAAAATTCATATATAAAAATAAAATGTGATTCGGTAGTGGTATTAAATGATATAAAAATTGAATTTCCAAAAAATGGTAATTATATAAAGAAGGAAAAATTATATTTTTATTATAAAAAAGTAAATTATACATATAAACTATGGTTTACAATATGCAAAGAAAAAAAAGTAGCTAATATTGAAAATTATTGTAATAATTATATTAAACATTGTGTAAAAAAATATGATATAATTGATTATAATACCCAAAAATCAAGATTTCCTAAAATAACAAAGTTTGAACAATGGATAAAAAAAGAATTAATATTTGAATATAAAGAAAGACCCGATGAATTTGCAATTATTTATATGTTTAATTACAAAAATTATACATATACCCTTGATATAGCAACACGTAATTTAGATTTTTTCACTCATGATATAACAAATATAATTAATTCAACTACTCCAGTTCGGAAAAAAATTCCAACATTACAAACAAAATAAATCCTAAATTTGTATCTATAAAAATTTAAAAAACTAAAATCTATGAAAATGTTTATTTTTAACAGCTTTTTTTGGGGAGCATTACTAATTGTTTTTGGTGTTGTTCTAATAATAAAATATATATTCAATATTGATTTCCCTGTAATCAGAACCTTTTTTGCACTCTTTATTATACTGCTCGGAATTCAAATTCTTATAGGGAATCGTGGGAAACAAAGTCAAAACTGTATGTTTGCAGAAAGCAATTTTGATTATGTCGAAAATCAGGGAGAATATAATTGTGTTTTTGGTAAATCTACTCTCGACCTTTCAAATATTGAAATTACCGAAAACACAAATGTTAAGCTATCATGTGCTTTCGGAGAATTCATTGTAAAAATTAATCCTGAGAGTAATATCGAAATTAATTCAAGTTCTGCTTTCGGGAATCTAACGCTGCCAAACAAGAACAGTCATAATTTCGGCTCCGGAAATTTCCGAACTAAAAACTTCGACAAAAACAAACCTTATCTTAAAATTAAAGCAGATGTTGCTTTTGGGAATATGGAAATTAAACCATATTAGAAAAAACTTAAATTATTAGATTTTGTTACTAATCAGTTTTGAAAAGATGCCACAGATTCACAGATTAAAAAAATTATAAATATAATTTCATCAGATTGTCTTACAAATAATAAAAAAATATTTTTTTTATTTGTAATTCAGAGATAATATCATAATTATTTTACTTCGCTAATAGTCATTTATACAACTAAAAACCTTGATTTATCATATTAAAATAATAGTATATTTAAAATCTGTGAATCTGTGGCTTTTTTTTATTTAGGACTGATTAGTTACTATATTTTAAATTAGGTGGACATTTTAGTATCCAGAAATTGCTTCTATAAATATATCAGCAAAAATATCAAAGGCAGAAGAATTCCTGCTATTGTCAGCCATGCACCACGTCGGGTAATACCGTTTTTCCCTTTCAAAACAAACAAACCTGTAATAGCGAGAAGCATCAAAGCAACGGCAAAAGCATCTGAAATCCATTTCCAGTATTTTCCGGCGTTGTTGTAGTGAAGCAAATTAAATTCATAAAAAATCTTACGGCGACTAATTTTTTCAAGCATTCCTTTTCCTGTATTCATATCAATTACTACTGAGCCACCTTTTAAGAAAATCTTCAAAGTATTATCATCGGGAAAATAAAATTTCTTATAATTATTCTCTTCTTCTATAAGTTTCAAAATTTCTATGGCTTTTTGTTCATTGATTTCCTGCTTGGTAATTTTGTTAGAAAGATTTATTTCTTTAGTCTTGACAACATAGCTGGGATTCCAGTCATTGATATGATTTAGGGCAATTCCCGACAAAGAATAAATTACTGCCAAAGCAAAAAAGAAATATCCTACATCGCGATGAGTAGCCCTGTTCCATTTTCTCCATTTAAATTTCATAAAGATTATTTTTTATGCAAAAATAAAAAAAAAGGTCAGGATAATTCACCTGACCTTCAAACAAAATATTATTTTGTTATTTGTGCAAAATTATTTTGTCATTACTTCTATCTCTTTTACAGTAACTTTTGTACATGTAATTGAATAAAATGGTAAATAATCTTTTTCGCTTTCAGCTATTTGTTTTCTGTATTTTTCTATCTGTCCAAACACATCACTTACATGATGTTCATTAACATTTAGTTCTTCATGTTCTTCTTCAACAGCTTCTGTTTCTTCTGTTGTTTCTACCTCAGCAACTTCTTCTGTTGATTCTTCACCTTCTGCAACTACTGTAGAATCTTGGGCTAATTTAGCTTTTTCTTTTGCTTCCCATTCGTCAAGATAAGCATTATCAATACGAAATTCAGCAACAATACCTTCAATAATTACATCACTGCCTTCTATTTCAGCTTCAAACATATTTATTTCTTCGCCTGCTTCAACATCAAGAATAACTTCAGGGTCTTCACCAAACATTCTTAACCTTTTACCACCATGTTTACAAACATGTTCTACTGTTCCTTCTACAGTAACAACACTATCTACAAGATTTTCGGCTTGTTCATTAAATTGTGCAACTGTAAGCACTTTTACTTCTTCTTGTTCTTCTGCATTATTTCCACAACTTGCAAAAATCAATGCAAGAACTACGATAACTGATAATTTTTTTAACATTTTTTTTAATTTTTTAATTTAATAATCTGCATAATTACATAATTTATTTTTACTGACAAAATATTTTTTTATTCCCCTTCTATTTTGCACTCATTGTTTAATAAATCATTCTTTATTTCTAATTAATATTAATAATTTCAATCTCAAGGTATATGATAGCATTTTAATAAGATTATTCTTATAAAGTTAATTGATAATCACTTATTAATAATCCCGGTGATAAATTCAATCTTTTTGTCAGATTTCTAATCATTTCAATTGTCAGTTTTCTTTTTTTATTTAAAATTTCTGACACTCGACTTTTTCCGCCAATTTCTTTGACTAAATCAACTTGTTTTAAATTCATTTCTTCCATTCTTATTTTTATTGCTTCAATCGGGTCAGGTACTTCTATTGGGTAATACTTTTTTTCATATTCATCAATTAGTAATCCAATAATGTTAGCTTCATCACTTTCAAGACTACCTATTGGTGCATTAAAAATTATTTCAAGTCTTTTTAGTGTATTTTCATAATCAGTTTCAGTATTAATAGGTTTTATATTCATAATTTCAAGTTTTTATATTGTTTCAGTATTTATTTTGTCATATTCATAATGAGTTCCAATAAATCTTATAAATATCCATTGTTTTTCAAAATTGAATTTCACTAATAATCTATAATCATTTCCTTTTATATTAAAAACAATCCTACTTTCCTTTAGAATACTTGCATTAGAATATGTCTGTTTTACATCATTTGGAGTTTTCCATTCTGAATTCATAGCTGTGTCATACCAAGTTTTTAGATGCTGTTCTGAATCCGGATGATTTTCCCAATATTTTTTCAGTGTACTCTTTGCAAATATTCTTTTCATTTATTAGTTCTTTTTGCAAAGATAATAAAAAAGTTCGCAATTCGGGAATTTTTTTGTAATTTTTAAGTAAATATTATTGTAATGTTCTAAAAATGTAACATTGTCTAAATAATTTTTAATGTTTTGTGGGAAAAAGAAACAAAAACATTTTTAACAAAATTATTCTATTTCCACTAAAAATCAATTATGAAAATCCCAGGAAACTCCAAATTTAAAAGCTCGGTCTTGCAAAGGATAGTTTGGCACCATATAATATTCATGACCAAACAATCCTGCGTTAACATGTTGATATTTTAAAAATAGCCTGGCTCGTTGAATTTTTAGATTAATAAAAGCATCAGCATAGAAATGATGAAAACTAATTTTTTGTTCGTCTTGCAAATAAAATTGTTGCGTAGCTGGCATATAGGAATCTGCAAAATATGCAGTTGTGTATTTTAAATCAACACCAAGCTGAGCAATCAAAGCACTTTTAAACATATTGAATGTAAAATAGAATGAATGATTTCCTGCAAATTCGGGAAGTCTTATTATGTCGGCACCAAAAACTTTTTGATAAATAATTTTATTATCAATTCTCCATTTTCCCATTTGAAAATTTTTGTAAACATAGGCACTTAAAACATTAAAAGAAGGAGAATACTGTTTTGGACAAGCCACCGAATCATAATATACATAGTTTTTTAAATCATAAAAATTCAAACCCATTTGAAAAGATTTGTAATTATATGCTGCTGAAAACTTAATGTTTTGCTGTTTGTTAAATGTGTTGTCCCATTGAAAATTATTCGAATTATAGCGTTTTGAGAGCCATGAAGCTTCGTTTTTTTTCATACTTGCATCAAATAAGAATTTTCCTTTTTCCTTGCCTAAATCATAATTAATCTTGCAATTCACAAAAACATCTCCATCATTATAACCTCCAATAACATAAGTTGCTCTTCCTTTTAATTCAATAGATTTTAATAATTTAAAAGACAAAAATGCCGAAGGAATATATTGATTCATAAAAGTTCTATGAAGATTTTCATAAATATCAAAATATTTGTGAGCAAATTGAAAATACAATAAAACATTTTTCTCTTGTTCAATATTTCCAATTTCAAAGTTTGACCAAGCCAGAATATTTTCTAATTTCTTAACCCTAACTGAGTCGAATGTTGTTGTTGAGTCATTATAAATTTGCGAATAAAATCCCGAAAGCGGGTCATCAAAATAAACATTTGAACTTTTTTCATAATTAATTGAATAATAAATTTGACCAAAGTTTATTCTTTTTTTAGGATTTATTGAATCTTTAATTTTATCATCAGTTTTATTTAATTTAAAATATTGTTTAAAATAAATATTCAATTCCTTAATTCTTGATTCGGCTTCCAGCAGATTAACAGGTATCAATTTTCTGTCGTTGTAAGTAGAATCTTCAAAATATGTTTTATCTGTAAGTCCACCATTTTCCATAAGTGTGAAGCGGTTATAAATAAAATTCGCTTTAAAGCCATATCTTGAGTTTTCGGTAACATAATTAGAATTAAATGCTACATGAGAATTGTCAGATTTTTGACGATAGTAGTCTCCGAGCGAATGAATAATCCTAAAATCCACTCCTACGTTTAATCCTTTTTTAATATTTTGTGAATGAACGACATTAAATAATTGCTCTCTTTTAGCACCCATCAGATAAAACAACCTTGTGTAAGGTTTAAGCAAGTCATAATATTTTATATTTTCATTTTTATATAAATAAGCATCCATTGAATGAAATCCCATATCAAATCCAATTTCCGAATTTGTTGAGAACAACAGGTTTTTGCTTGCAAATCCAATATTTCCAAAACTTGAGTTAAAAGGAGTATTTTGACTTAATGGGTCATATTTTTGAAAACCATATAAAAAAGTATCAATATCATATTTTTCTGCAACATCAATCGAATCTAATGAGTTGTCAAAATAATAACTAACAGATGTAGTATCTTTTTTTATGCGTAAAGTATCTTTGTTGGAAGCAAAAATTTGAGTCGTAAAAAGACCAATAATAATGTAGGGTAATATTATTTTAAAAACTTTCATTAATGCTCAATTATTTTTTCGGATTGAAGGCAAAATAAATTTTACCAAAATTATAAAAATTATTGGTTTGTATAAAAAATGTTGAGGGTAACTAAATAATTTGTAAAGATAAAATTGTAGTTTTGAAATAAAATAAAAATAAAAGCAGAGGGTTTTTAAACCTTCTGCTTGTTTTTAGGTCAAAAGTATCATGAAACATAAAATTCTTTTTGTATTTTTTATATTCTCAATAATCTATGTTAATTCTCAAAACTTAGTTCCTAATCCAAGTTTTGAGGATACACTTTGGTGTCCCACAAACCAAGGACAAATAAATGCAGCAAATAATTGGTTTTCACCACTTGGGGGGGGAGGTACGTCTGAGTTATATAATATTTGTAATTGTTCATTACCTCAATTGCCAGGATATTCACCAGGTTTGGTTTGTATTCCAAGTAATGGTTTTGGTTATCAAAATGCTAGAACTGGTTTTTCGTATTCAGGAATAATTCTATATCAAGGAACTCCCGAAGTGAGAGAAAATATCGAAATTAAATTAATACATTGTCTTAATCCAACAAGAACTTATTATGCTGAATTTTATGTTTCATTATCTAATAAATCAAGTTGTGGAATAAAAAACATCGGGGCTTATTTTAGCAAAAATATATTAACTTATGCAGGTCATCATCCTGCAATAATGAGCTTAACTCCACATATTGAATATTCTGGTTCACCAATAATTGATACAATGAATTGGGTAAAAGTATCGGGATATTTTAAACCTGATGATGAAGGAACTCAATATTTGACAATTGGGAACTTTGCTGATTCTGGGCAAACCTTATATCAAAAAAATTCAAGTGTTAATTATCTTAAAGCATACTATTATATTGATGATGTTTTTGTTGCAGATAGTGCAAGCTATGTAAACTCTTTAAAAGAATCTCCAATACAAAAAGAAAAAATAAAAATCTATCCAAATCCTGCAAGTGATAAGCTTAATATTGACTATCAAGGTTTAAAACAAGCTTCACTCAAAAAATTTGAGATTTATAATTCTATGGGTGCTTTAGTTAAAGTTGTGTATTTTAAACAAAATGAAAGTTGTGTTGATGTGAGTGATTTGCCACAAGGATTTTATATTGTTGCAGTTCAAAGTAAAGGGAAGATTTTTGCAAGGCAGAAAGTTATGATTTGTAGATGAAATAGTCGGGGCACGACTTAAAGTCGTACTCCGACTTTATTTCTGTGCCCAAAGGAACTGTTTCACTTAAATGTAAACAAAAACCCCAACTGTCCGGCAATCGGATCAACTGGCGACTTTTCATTATAAGCATAAAGAATTGAGCCCCATATTTTTAAAAACTTTTTGAATAAATAAACTTCTGATCGTGGACCTATGGCATATAAATCACCGCTTCGGACTGCTTCAAAACCATATCTTACGTGGGTGAAATTATAAAAAGCTTTAATTTTTCCTCGCATAAAATCGCCTCCATGTTCGTAAAATCCCATTGCAGAATAACGCTTTACTTTGATATTAAAAACTGGTGCCCCTCTTAGAAATGATTTTCCATTAACCTGAAATCCTCCAATATAACCCAATTCAAGCCAATTGTTGAATTTATAGCTAAATCCAACTAATCCTTCGCCCCATTTTTTAGATGCATAGAAGTAGGTGTTAAACTTCCATTTCTCACCCAATTTACTAGAAGTTGACAGTGACATAACAGGAGATATTTTGCCATTTAGAAAAACATTATATTCGTTTAGTTTAACGGTTGATTGCGAAAATAATATTTGACTAATAAAAATAAATAATATAAAAAGTATCAATAATCGTAGTCTGGAAAACAATTCAAATGCATTTATGATTAAAATATTTCTCATGATTCTGTTGAAGATAAATTTAACGGAATTGAAAGAATAAACTCGGTTGACTCACCATCGACTGTTTCAACTTGAAGCTTGCCTTTGTGAATTTGAGTAACAATATCAAAGCTCATTGATAAACCAAGTCCAGTCCCTTTTCCTGTTGGTTTAGTAGTAAAAAAAGGATTAAAAATCTTTTCTTTAACATTGTCAGGCATCCCAACCCCATTATCTTTAATCCTGATAACCACATTATTTTTCTCTTTTCGTGTTGAGACAAAAATTTCAGGAGCATATAAAGGGTCATTCAACTTGAGCTTTTTATCATTTACAGCAAAGCAAGCATTATTGACAATGTTTAAAATAACCCTGCTTAAATCCTGTGGAACAATATTTATTTTATCTAAGGAAGTATCAAGGTCTGTTTTAAGTGCAGTGTTAAATTCTTTGTTTTCAGCTCTCACGCCGTGGTAGGCAAGGTTCATATATTCCTTCACAAGTCCATTGATATCTGTTAGTTGAAACTCATTGGAATCACCACGAGAATGTTGGAGCATTCCCTTAACAATCCTGTCAGCACGTCCACCGTGCTCATTGATTTTTTTCGCATTGCTTTCAATCATACCAATCACTTCATCTATGTCAGCATATTCATCTTCAGGGATTTTTTCTTTAATGCCATCAAGAATTTCTCTTACTTCTTCAGAAAGTTCTACACAAAGAGAAGAGAAATTATTTATAAAGTTTAAAGGATTCTTTATTTCATGAGCAATACCTGCGGTTAGCTGTCCAAGAGAAGCCAGTTTTTCCTGCTGAATAAGTTGCACCTGAGTATCTTTCAAATTCTGAAATGTAAGCTGAAGGTCTTCAAGAATCTTAGTTTTAATAAATGCAGAAATAATATGTTCTTTAGAATTTCTTATAAAGGAGAAGTCTTTTGTGCTGAAAGCATTTTCTTTTATCATGTTTTCAAGAATCAGATATCCTTCAACTTTATTGTCAACTTTAATTACAAGAACTACCATTGATTTGGGTTTATCCAAACGTTCAAGTATTTCAAATGCTTCATAAAAATTGAATGATGTCTTAATAAAAACATCCTCATAAACTTCTTCAGAATTTGTAAGGTATCTTTTCTCGGATTGCTCAAGAGTAAGCTGAAGGTTTTCAACTAAAGAAATATCCCATCCAAATCCGGCTTTAACTTTAAACACCTGCTGGTTCTTATCCCAAACCAAAGCGGTTGCCCTTTCAACTCCCCTGATAACCCTGAGTTTGTCAAGGATTGAATTCAATAGATTACTAAACTGAATTTCTGAATTTATTGACTTTACGAGCTTGTTGATTTTCTCAAGTTCAGCATTTTTATCAAACAGTGCTTCCGACTGTTTTTCAATTTCTTCTTTTTGATTTACAATCTCTTCAGTGCGCTCATTAATAATTTCTTCTAATTGTTTCTTCTCCTTGATAAGCTTCTGTGAACGCCATTTTACAAATAAATATATAATTCCAATCGCCAATAGAAGATAGAAAACATAAGCCACCACAGTATTGTACCAAGGAGCGAGAATTTTGAAATGATATTTTGCTTCCTTTCCAATATTCCCATAAATATCTTTTGACCTGACGTAAAAAGTGTAATCACCTTTTGATAAATTCGTGTATTCCTTGTGGTTATGGCTTGTCCAGTTGTTCCATGTTTTTTCAAAGCCTTCGAGATAATACTGAAAAACAGCTTCGTTCTTAAAATCATAAGTAGGTGAAGAGAAGTCAAAAACTACTTTGTTATACAAGTATTTTATCTGTGGTACAACAGTTTCTCCAGCTTTCAAATATCCTCCGAACAAGAGAGAATCTTCACTAATAGTAACATTCCTAATCAGTGTTAGAAAATTCTTGCTAAAATCCTTTTTAATAGTTGGATCAAATTTAAGCAACCCATCAGCACCTCCTGCCCATGTGATATTGTTGTCGGATTTGATAAAACTGCAAGTGAATTCGGAAATTGCTTCAAATGTCAACTTGAAATTTTCATCATCGCTATTTTTCGGAATCATTGTTAAATGAGTTTGATCGCCTTTGGTAAACCAAATATTGCCTTCTTCATCTTCTATAATTGAATAATACCAGTTTGTTTGTGAAGATGTATCTTTTTTATTTAAATGGAATTTTTCAAAAGAATTATTACTGTATTTCAATAAGCCCTTGATAGTTGACACAATTAATTCATTTCCTAAAACATTCAGGTGGTTGTTGTAAAGAGATGGCATCCCGTTTGTCGTATCGTAATGATTAAATTGCTTATCGGAAGGTGAAAAACTGAATATTCCTGAAGATGCTGTTTCGAGCCAGAGTTTATTGTTCAGAAAAACTATATTCCTGATTTCAGCATCAATTCCATTTATCCGTTTTGTTGATTTCCCATCCTGAATATAAATACCATCCAATCTTCCTGTATAAGTTTTTCCCGGCAGTTCAGGCGTAATAAAAATCGATAGACAATAACCTGAATCTATGCGTGTAACGGTTTGTTCGTAAATTGAATACAGCCCATTACTTGTTGCTGCATAAAGTTTTCCTCCATCTGATTCCAAGTCATAACATGATGTGTAAATATCTTTCAGGGAAATAAATTTATCTTTAGAACCATCATACTTGTAAACTCCCTGAAGTGTAGAAACATAAAGATTATTTCCCATCCTTGCAATATCAGTTACCTGACCATTAATACCTGATTTTTCATCATAATAACTTAAAGGAGAAGGAGTTTCTATTAATGTAATTCCATTATTTAATGCAACCCACAGGTTTTGATAATTATCAACGAACAGTTTGTTAATGTTTTCATTTTGAAGACCACTTGTTTTATCAATTACCTGAATCAAGTTTCCGTTCTCATCAATCACAATAATTCCAATCCTATTTGTACCAAAGGCATATAAATTATTCGAAAGTCTAACTCCGCATGTAATAATATTTTTTTTGAATAAAAAATCAGCTTGTGTTTGCCATGATTCAATGCCATTACCGGACATTTTAAAAAGTCCGCTATTGTCCGAAGCAATAATCTTAAAATCCTTTCCTAATTCCAATATTGCCTGAATACTTCTGATATCCGAAAATTTTTCTCCTTCACTAACTTTTATGAATTGTTTATCCTTGTAGAGACATAATCCTTTGGATTTAAGTAAAACAAAAATTTCAGTATTAACTTTATAAGCTTTAAGCAATTCATCTCCAATATTGTGAACTTCAATTTCACCATTAAAATACTTAAAAATGTAAGCTTTAGTGAAAAATAGTATTTTCTTACTTGATTCAAAAGTGGCAATTACATCAAGGAAATTTTTGTTTGCAACAGGAATTTTAGCAGTTAAATCAAACCATACAAGTGAAGAATTTGCATCAACAGCTAAGTATCCGATTTCACCTCGTGCACCTACAAAAATTTTAGATTTGAAAAAGGCAAAAGAATTAATCTTGGTTTTCTCATAAGTACTTATTGTTTTCCAGTTATTTCCATCAAATTCAAGAATTCCTGCAAAATTTGCGAAATACATTAATCCACTTTCACCCTGCATTATATTAAAATTCTGAGGGTGTGAATTGTACTCTTTTGGATAGAAATTTTTAAGAAAAGGGTATCCACGTTGTGGCAAAACATGCCCCGAAATCATTAAAAAAAGAACAATCAATGATGTCAGACAGATATTTTTCGGGTTATAATGTATCATATTTCGAGTTTTTCAGTTTAATAATTTCCAATTAAATCAACAATCTGACCTGCTATATCAATTTGGTCAAGAAGCAAATCAATATCATCCAATTCATCAATACTGATAATTAATAGTTTTGATTGTTTTATTGACTGATAATTAATGTCGGATTGATGATTGAGCATTTCGGGCAGCCAGAAGAAAAATTCTTTTTCAGCAAGATTTCTCTCTATTCCGGCTTTTGTTTCGGTGATGATTCCTTCCACAATGCAGATCATTGAATTATTTTTTAAATCATCAACAATGAATTGTTCTCTTTCCTTCAGATTTACTTGTTTTATCAAAGGAGTTAAGTAAGTCAAGTATTTTTCAGGAATAGCTTTAAAAAGTTCCAATTGCTTGATTATCCTTATTTTTTGAATTCCATTAAAATGACTTCCAAGAATAGATTTTTTAATCTGGTCAATTTGTTCCGATGATATTTCATTATTATGCAGAGCAACACTAATCATCGTTTCATAGTATTCATCTGAGTTCATCCTAAAAAGAGTGCATGCAGAGAGCTCCATAAGAAATAGATTTGAATTAAACATATTAGCTTTCAGAATACTTTTTGATTCACTATCATTGAACTCTTCCAAAAGTTCTATAGCACATCCTTTTACCCAGCTATTAACTTCTGAGAAATCTTTATGAATAATATCTTTCAATCGTTCAATAAAGCTTAAATGCGACTGAGGAAAATTCCAGTTCAACAGTTCAAGTTTTTGTTCATTCGTAATATCATCAATCAAAGGAATTATCAGGTTTTTATGTTTTTCAGAAATGGTAAGATCCATAATTTCCATAGCGAAAATTCTCGAATCCTTGTTTCCACTTTCCAGATTCTGACTAATTAGTAAAATTGAATTCCTGTCGTAAATAACAGATAACAAAAGGAATGTTTTTTCAATTTTATATACAAGCTCTTCTTTGAGTGCCTGAATAAGTTGCTGATATTTCTCATCTTCAGGAATGTCATGAATAGCAGCCATAAACCATACAGCGATTGCAGCACATTCCTCAATTTCCTGATCAATTACCTGAATTTCTCTACCTCTAGCTTTGTAATTCAATTTGCTAAGTGCTAATAATATTTCAAGTTTTATTTCTTTTTCAGGAAACTCAATTTTATGAAGCAGGATTGAGACAGCTTTTTTTGTTCCTATTTCACTAATAAGTTTTATGATTTTTAGCTGTATCTCTTTATTATTCGCAGATTTGTAAAACATACTATCGAGATAATCAAGTATGGGAGGTCCAATCTTTTTAATCACAAAATAGGCAATGTTATTAAGTTCTGCTGAACCAAGTTTTTCAATGATAACGGGCCAGAGTTCAAATCTTTTAATACGATACGAATATAGCAGAGCCATTTTTCGAACTATAGGATTTTTATCAAATATCAGTATTTGAATAATCTTATAGGAATTATAGCGGCTGGACCATGAAATAATTTGTGCTGCTAACATACGATCATTGCAATTTTCAGATTTTGAAAGGGCTTCAAGTTCACTATATGAGAAATTTTCAACCCTCTTAGTTGTTTCAAGCAATTGTTTTAAGGCTAACTTCTGACTTATATCTTCTTCCTTTTTAATGCCTTCGAAAATAGCCTGAGGTGAAAAAATAATTTTATTAGATTGAGCAATTGCAATAAGATCTGATTTTAAATCAAGTGATGGAATCAAAATCATTGTTTTAATCGAATCATCAGTTTTTGAAATACTGATTGTTCTAAGAATATTAATCTTTCTAATTAATTCACCTTTTTTATATTCTGTTTTCCATAGATTTACAAATTCAAATATTGGCGAAACTATCTTCTCCCTGAAATTACTTTTGCTTTCCTGAAGGATTTTATTCAGAGTACTCCGGTATTCAAAATACATATCATAAGCCAATTTGCACCAGATAATCAAAATAACCAAAAACACATAATTATAATGAACAAGTGTAATTGAATGAATTATAGTCATAATTAACAGTGTTCCACCGGCAATAATATTTCCAAATGCTTTAGGACCACCTTCTATCTTGTTTTGAAAAGCAAAGCGCAAATTGGGAGCTAATGGCTGAAATAAAATCTGAAAAGAAGGATCGTAAAATGATGTCCGTACGGACCGCAAGAATAGTTTGCTTAAAGCTACAAATGAAAAGAACATTCCAGCCATTCCGAAGATTGTTCCATAAACAGAAGCAAGAAATACTGAGGATGCCAGCATCACAGGTAATGAGAGTAACCCAATTTTAATTCCGTATTTGCTTATAATTCGACCTGAAACAAATGTCTTGAATACAAATTCGATGATAGCTCCTACCCCAAAAAACAGTGCTAGAAATGATGAAAGAACATCCTTTACAGGAAACTCAATCTTTGTTTGTGCAAAAAAGATAAAGTCAACAAAAAAGATGGCAAACATGGGTAAAATAGCCAAAGCAAAAACCAGCCTGAAATATTTCGATTTACCTACCTTTTCGTCTTCATTTTTCTTTTTATCACCTACTGATGCTTTTTGGGATTTTATTGCCAAACTCCCTTTAAATCTGTTGGTAATAATAATAAGGAATAGAAAACTGCAGACAAATCCAATAATAGAGATGAAAAGCAAATCTTCGGTTTCTATGGCTTTAAGAATAAATGGAATTGAAAAAAAACTAATAATATGCGAGATAACTTCTCCACTTCCTATCAATCCAAATAATCTTTTTCCTTGTCGCAGGTCGAAAATCTTTGCTGCGATTCCCCAAAAACTTACTCCTTGTAAGTAAAGGACAATCCGAATCCAGACAAACAAAGCAAAAGCTACCCATTTATTTCCTGAAATTAAAAACAGCCCAAGCAGTATAGCAATACTTAAAAGTAAAAATATTGCTCCACTGATTAAAACACCTTTAAAAGAAACCATTTTTTGAAGTTTTGCAATAAGCAGCCCGAAAAAATAAACAGCCAAACCTCCTACAATGTATGCATAAGGAAACATTTCAGGTTCAAAATTGACAAGAAAGAGTGAGGTTGTTGAAGTGTAGAAAAATGCCACACCAATTCCCATAAAGAAAGAATAAGCAAGCATCAGAATAACTGCTGATTTCTCTCTTTTCTCAACATTGAAAAGGTTTAATATGGTCTTTTTTTGGCTCATTTACTTATTGTGTAAAAAATTTCGCTTGCAGGAAGTGCCAGATAGTGATTTGGTTTTCCAATAGTTTCTTCTTTAAGAAAGGCAATAACAACATACCCCTCATCGAAAAGTTTAATAATTTCAGGCTCATCATTCACTTCAACCAATTTGTAAGTTGATTTTAATGGATTTGTGTCAAGATAGTTTAAAGTTTTATTAAGGTTAATTTTATTCGTAAGAATTCCATGTTTTGTTAAAGGAAGACAAGCTTCAAAATAAGGTGTTATACCCTTAATATCAGAGTTGTAATCAGTTAAAATCCAGCCCTGATAATTTAACTGAATGTATAAACTTTCATGATTATTAAAACTGATAACTGACCTGTTAACTTTTGAACCTCTTTCCATTGCCAGCAAACTCAAGTATAAAACCATTTCTTTTCCAAGATTATGACCTTTAATGCTACTATCAATAATAAGACGGAGCGGATACGAAGTTTTTTCAGAGGTATCATAGGCAATTTCAAAAACACATCCTTTTATGTTTTTTTCAATATCCTGAATTATCAAACCGTGTCCATATTTAATAAACCTGAAATAGTCATAAGGGCTAAGTTCATTTCCCTCTAATTTAGTATATCTTGCATCAATAAACGTATCAATTTCAGCAATATCATCAGCAATCATCTTTCTGAATTCCAAACCAAAAACGCTTATAGAATTCTCAAGTTCCTTTTTATAATTTTTTATAAAATCAGGTTTTGATAAGCTAAGTTTTGCTTTATCTAAATGTGATATTTCCTGGCAAAAATGAGCAGGTTTCTTATAAATAAAATCTATGTCTTCGAAATAATTCATTAAAAAATAATTAAATATTATACATCAATCTGATAATAAAAACCCTTTCCCTTTGAGGAATACGATAAGAATAAGTTGATACATTTGCTGTTCTTATACCCGGGTCAAAATATTCCTTGTTTAATATGTTATTGCAAACAAGCTGTAAGTCCAATCCTTTCACAATATTATTCCATCCTATTGCTCCGTTCAACAGCATATAAGCAGGAAATTCACCCGGATTTGCTGGTACGG
Source organism: uncultured Saprospiraceae bacterium (assembly GCA_964385385.1). Taxonomy (GTDB): domain Bacteria; phylum Bacteroidota; class Bacteroidia; order Bacteroidales; family CAYLPA01; genus CAYLPA01. Next base: position 15,895 of record CAYLPA010000023.1, read on the forward strand.
TAGTTCCTGTTCCAGCCTTTTTTTCTCCGACATAATTCATTCTCAGATTAACATTTAACTTTTCAAAATAAACAGCATTTATCCCAAGATTTGCTTTGTGAGTAGCAATATCAGCAATGGGTTGATATTCGCCAGTCAGCTTGTCGTTATTAAGAATATTATTCCTTGGATTCGTGTAGGTGTAATTCAGATACATTTTGTAAGTCTTGAATTTAACATTGAGATTACTTTGAATTCCCTGAATTTTCAATGAACCTATATTCATATACATCTGAGATTTGTCATTGGGGAGAACTAAACCGTCAACTGCCCCGACCACATCAAAATAATCAGAATGAAAATAGTCAATATCAAAATAAATATTTTTTGAGAATTTGTAACCAACTGATACTTCAAAATTCTTTACTTTCTCAGGATTCAAGTTTGGATTAGAAGCACGGGTAGAGGTAGTCGAAAACATTTTATAAATGGAGCTATTCTGGAATGCACTGGCATAAATCACTTTTCCAATGAACTTTCTTGGAGTGGCTACCAACGCAATACGTGGGTTAAACTGCGACCCAAATCCTCCTGTTTCCCTTATTTTATTGTAATCGTAACGACCACCAAACGTAAGTTTTACCATTTTTCCAAATCGGTAAGTTCCTTGCAGATAATAACCAATATCAAAAATTGTATAATAATTACTGCCACCTTTTTGGTTTCCTGCATACATTCCAAATTCCATAGCACTTGAATCAGTTTTTGTTTTAAGGTAATCTCCTTGAATAAAACTGCTTCTGATTTCCAATCCTGAAACAAAATCAATCGAAGCAAATGGAGTATAAATTGCTTTTACCTCATCGCGAAACTGTCTGCTTCCTATGTAAATGGTGAACTCATCAAAATAGGGCTTTTTATACGCAAGCAGGTCAGTGGCTTTTAAGCGTTTATTTGAATAGTTTATAATTTCAACGGTTTTGGAATCATCATCAACTTCTGTAACACGGTATTGTGCTATATTTTGAATAGTAAAATTATCACCGAGCTTTTTGGAATAAGAGGTGTAAACTAAGGTGTGCTTTTGAATCCATTTGGAACCATTATCAAAACCCATTCGCTTGTTATCGTGGTAATAATTGGCGTTTCCAGTATTGTTTTTCCATTTCTGAAATCCAATAGTAAAATCAGCAATTTTAACTTTTCCTGAAAAATAATAATGTTCTGATTTATTTGAATACTTTACAGATGAGCCATTTAAAATTTCTGCAAAGGCAGCTTTATCAAACGAACGCGCAAGATCGGCACCTTTTGCTGTAAGATTTGCTGCTGTAGTATCTCCGTTTGTATTTGTTACGATTGTGTAAAGTTCATTTGTTGGGGAAATATTATTGCTTTTAACAAAGGTGTTTGCATTAGTTGTTACATTTAAAATACTTTGATAGTTTACATTATCGTAATCGTCAGGGTTGTAGTCAAACTCAGTATAATCAGAAAGGTTGCGTTCATCTGACATAAATCCCCGTCCTGTTAATGTATAAGAAACAATATTCTTTTTGCCAGATAATGACATATCATAATACTTAGTGTTGTATGTTCCGTAACCAGTGTTTACATTAGCGGTTATTAATTTATTCTGAGCCATTTCATCAGGAGTTTTTGTAATGACATTAACAACCCCTACAAAAGCATTGGCACCATACATTGTGGATGCCGGACCATAAACAACTTCAACCCTTTTTATATTTGAAATAGGATATTGTCTTGAAATATAAGCAATCCCTGACCATAAATCATTATCTTCAACTCCATCAATCAGAAAGAGCATACGGTCAGTATTATCAGAACGATAGCCCCTTTGGTACAAATTTGAATAGGTAATTCCATAGGTTCTTGAAATATCAAATCCCGGAATATCACTGAATAATTGTTCTATGTCAATATATCCACGTTCTTTAATGTCATCTTCAGTAATAATCATTACACTGGCAGGTGCTTCAAGATAGCTCTCAGCTTTTTTTGATACAGAGGTAACCATAGTTGCAATACCTTTGTTCTTGATTTCATTCACTATTTTAACAAAACGAATCGGATAATTATATGAGGTAGCTTCAAAATTCGGATTCAGACTAATTAAGGAAACCGCAGCATTATAAGCTGATTCAGTTGAATCTATAGCAAGGTAGGTTAACGATAGCAACCGATAAGCTTGTATCTTCTGCTGGTTGTTAAACCCTGAATTGATGCATGGAACAAGATTATCAATCACATTTCTGAACTCACCTTTATTATAATAGTCTTCTGCAAGCGTTATGGTGGTATAATCACATGAACTCTGCCCAAAAGCATGATTAGCTAAAAGTACAATAGAAAATAATAGTAATTTGCATTTTTTCGATATTACTAATATTGTAAAAAGATATTTTCTAATAAATTTTGTATTACCTAATTTGAGCCCCTGAAGCAAGTTCATGTTAACGAACTGTTGAACTTGATTCAGTATATTTTTTCTAGTTTGCTCAAATATCCTGATAGTCAATTTTTTCATTTTTTTCATGGTTTATCAGTGCATGTTTTTTGAAAAGGAATCTCATTCCCTATATATTTATTCCATTCCTCAGTAGTCAAATTTCGTGAAGTCGAGCTACAAACCATGGCAGCTAAAACCTTCAGGTCAATAGTTGTAACTTTAATGGTTTTATCTTTTCCCGAAGAAATAATTCTTTTTCCACCTTCACAAAACTCAACCGAATTAACCCATCCATTGTGATTTTTAATTACAATGGGTTGTTCCTCTGTGTTTTCAATATCCCAAATTCTTATCGAACCATCATAACTTGATGAAACCAATTGTTTGCTGATTGAATTATAATCTAGCTGCGTTACTCCTGAAGTATGACCAATCAACTTTTTAATACTCCCTCCCCCTTTTATTGGAATTAGCATAATATCACCAGAATTTAAACCGGCGAAAATATATTTTTGAGTTAGAAAAACAGAAGTAACCGCTTTGCTCTTTAAATCAAAATTCTCATTCAGTTCTGAATTTGCTATTGATATCAGAAAAGTTTCGCCATTCATTGATCCGCAAGCAATTTTATTCATTTCACTATTATAGGAACATGTCGAAATTTGTTTGCCGATTTTTAAAATTAAGGAAGAATTTCCCGAAAAGTTTGTGGAATAAATATTTCCATTAGTAAAACAACTTATTAGCTTGTTGTTTCCTACAAAAAACAATCCTTTTACAGGAGTGCTTTCAGGCTGAAATGTGTTTATAACAGTGGCATTGCCATCTTTTAATTCAAAAATAATGATGTTCCCATCATCGGTGGAAGCTGTCAGATATCTAAAATCACTGCTGTGATTGATAAGCCTGATACCATTTTTATTTTTAAACAGATTTTTCAGCTCTTTTGAAACAAGTTTTCCTGTCCTATCTTTTTGCCATAACCTTATTTTTCCGTCATCACCCAATGATACAATATCATTTGTTGACTCAATCATATAAGCATCCTTAACAATGTCAATATCCGAAATTGCATTCTTGCTTTTGGTTGCCGAAAGCAATGCATTAAAAATATCAGGTTGGTTTTCATATCCCGATTTTTCCTTATTAAAGTGTAATGCTTGCAAAGCTAATAAAGCAGCCAAATCTCCCGACGATGATTTGCTTATTTCTGATGATTTAATTGCAACACTGCGAGCAATTGCCAGCAATCTCAGACTATCAGCTCTTTGCTGCTCCGAAAGAGCAACATTTTTTGCTTTAATTGCTTCGTTCTTCAAACTGTCAGCACGGGTTAGTGCTTTTTTGGTTAGTCCTTCAGCTTTAACAGCTCTTTCTTTTGCAACTATAGCTGTATCCATTGCCAGTATTGCCCTCTGACGCTGAATTTCAGCAAGAGTCTTTTGTACAATGGCATTCTGTTTTTGTTCTTCGGTGAGTAAACTTTGCTGTTCAGCAATTTGCTGCTGCTGTTCAGCAATCTTTTTTTGGATTACTGAGGATTTTCGTTGTTCAGCAGCCTGCTTACTTTCTGAAACAGCAATCTGTTTTTGTTCGAGAGCTTCCTTTTCCTTAGCCTCGGCTTTAAACCTCATGTTAAGTGAAATAACGAGAAACAAAATGGAGACAACCGATGCAAATCCCAAAAAGATGGCGAAATTCCGAGTACGTTTCAGCTCTTTTTTTCGCTTTTCTTCCTTTATGGTTATAATCCTTTCGTTTTCAGAGCGACTGTAATTTAAAAACTGGACAGCGCGGTCGAAAGCAGAATCGTAGCGCATTGCCCACGATAAATTTGGCTTTGTACGCTGATACCAATTTAATGCAACCTGCAACTCAGGATTCACCCAAAGACCAGCTTCTCCTTTTTGATACAACTCCGATGATTTGGATAAGCGAAGATAAAGTTGAGCCGATTCGGTTTCTTCTTGAATCCATTTTCTCAAACGTGACCAAACACGCATAATACTTTCGTGAGAAATATCAATTGTAGTATCTCCATTAATAGGAATATTATAAGGTGGCATAATAAAAGCTCTGCCCGATGCTCTGAATTTCTCAATAATATTAATAACTTTATCTTCTTTTGCATTTGCAATTATGCAAATTTCGCTTATTTGTGTTGGTCTTCTCGTACCCCGATTGTCAGTTCCAAAATCAGTAAGAGCTTTAAAGATTTTTTCAATAATAACTTTATCTTCCTGAGATGTGAATTCATTATAAATTTCTTCGGCATGAAACGAAAGAGCTTCAGACATAGTGCCTATTGCTTCATAATGCTGGATGTCAATTGCCTGATTTTCTACTCTGTTTTCCTTCCAATAATCCCACGTACGCATTAATGAATGTTGAAGAATAGGAAGCTGGTCGGGATCATCACCAACATCATCTAATAATCTTTCTAATAAACGGTCAGTGATTTTTCCATCAGATACTTGTATGGGTCCTTCAATTGCTAACTTTCTTTCTTCGTTTGTCATTCGGGGAACAAGATATTGCCCATTGTTTATTGTTTCGGTAAGATTTCGGTATTCAGTGCAATCGTCGAGAAAATCTGACCGCATTGAAAGAGCAACATAAATTGGAACTTCACTCTGATTGATAGCATTTAGAAAAAGATTAACAAAATTTGATGCTTGAATAATGGTATTAAAATTTGTTTTATAACTTTTAAATCTGAATAATTCTTCAAATTGGTCAATAACTATAAGTTGATTTTTTATAGATTTTTTATTTAGCTTTTTAAAAACATTAACAAGCCCTTGATTGTCGGAATTAAGAAGTTTTTCAATTTCTTGAAGTTCAATATTTTTTTCTTCGGCAAAATTTTCCTGATAAATTGTACTAGCCATATTCCCGATAGGATTATCACCGGGTCTTAAGATATTTATATTCCATTCATTAGGATTTTCTTGCATTCTGCCTTTTAATAATGAAGGAATCAAACCCGCTCTAACTAATGATGACTTACCACAACCCGAAGAACCAATTATTGCAAGAAAACGAGTTTCCGATAATATCGAAATTAGTTCATTGATTTGTGACTCTCTACCGAAAAATAAATAATCCTCATCCATTTGGTAACTTCTGATTCCTGGAAAAGGATTTGTTCTTTTATTGTTTTGTGTCATAAATATTTATCCGATTTCTTTGTTTGTATATTTGAATTCATTACAAATGTAAAACATTAAACTAAGTAAAAGTTTTAAACCTGTTTCAAATTAATTAAAAAATATTCATAAATCTTTAAAGCAAAACACTTTAATATTAAAGACTTTTGAAGTATTAAAAAAGAAATATCTAAAGTAGAAAAAATATATTAGAACAGACAAAATAAAAAAGATTTTTTCTTAATTATCAAAACATAAAAACAAAAAAAAAGCTGGAACAAATCCAGCTTTTTTTTATTGATTTCAAAAAAATTTTAGAAAGCATAAATAACAGAAAACAGCAGTCTGAAATTTGCAACTTCTTTAATTTCTGCATTAGGATAATCATCAGTATGATCTTGAATATCGCCTAAACTATTTACAGTGCTTCCATAACCGGCAACAGTATATTCAATTTCTGTGGCAATTTTAGTTTTCCCTGAGAAAAATACTATTCTTGGAGCAACTCTATAAACATAAGCAATGTTAGCTCCTCGGGCAGAGTATGATGTAGGGTCTGTCCACCTAAGAATATTATTCTTTGAGCCAAAGTTTTTAGTATATCCACCAAATATACCTCCTTGTAATTTTTTTCCGTTGGTATGAAATTCTGCCCAAACACCTAAAACATCCATAGGAGTATATTCTCTAATGTCTTTGGCGAGATAGTCAGCTGCATAAGTTGATGTATCTGCAATGGCATAACCCCCAAGCATCAATACATCATACATATTTTCACCATAAGTTCCTTGTGCTTTAACAGTGAATTTTTTTGCTTTGTATTTGAACCATGCTGTTGCGGAAATACTATTAACTGTTCCTGTTGCAACAATATTACTGTCAGTTACCAAACGAGGAGTTAGGATTTTATATCCACCGCCAATACCTGTTGCAATTTTATCATTTTTGAAATGAAGTTGCAATTGAAAATCAGGAATTCCAGAGTTACGAAGAGAAGTTGAACCACCGGGACTAGCAAAATCTCTCTGAGATTGTGCTGCAACAAGAAGTTTTAATTTTCCCATTTTATAAGAAAACCTTAATTGAGGATTACGTGAAAAAGGTTGAAATGGCACTCCTGTATTAAAAGAAATAACTCCCGGATAACAATCTGTAACAAACATTGGATGCCATGTTTGCCCAAATAAAAGCTCTGATTTATCCCAGTTCAACTTAACAAAAGCATGACGAAGTCTGAAACCGTTTACATCACCATTGCTGTGTCCAAAAAATGCTCCTTCGATAAGTCCTGAAGTTTTAGCTCCAAAAGCATCTGGTCCGGTTATCTTACCAGTTAAGCGAGTTTGAATTGCTAACATGTTCAGATTTGCCTTTGCGTTAATATCTTCACCATTAACATCAAGTTTTTCATTAGTTGGGTAAAGAAGAAAGTGTCCCTCTCTAACTGAAACTGTTTGTCGTGAGTCGAAAAAATAATCGGCCTTAACAAATCCATGCCATGTTATACCGAATTTATTTTCATTCTGTGCAATTGAAATAAAGGGTAATACAAATGCAAAAACAATAATTAAGTTCTTTTTCATGTGTCTAAATTTTGTTATTTGATTGATTATTTTATTTATAGGTTTTTTAAATTCACAAGTTTCATCATTACCTAACATGGAATGCCCATAATTTATTCATCTCTTTTGCTGAACTTTTGTACATGGGCATTTCATAATTTTGGTTTTTTTTTATTCTAAAAAAAATGTAAATATATATATTTTTAATTATACATTCCAAAAAATTTCTGATTTTAAAATTCTAAACAATAACAATATTTTCGTTTTTAATTAAAGGTTTCCCTTGATATTTTAAAAAAATCTGAGCAATTGTCAAGACATCTTTTTGGCAATATATAGCAATTCTCTTAAGATTTTTTTCTTCCCAATAAACTCTCGCTACATCACTTCCGTTGATGTCATCTTTGGGAGTTGGAATATTAAAAACTGCTGATAATAAAGCAAGAGAAGTATAATTTTTATAATCACCGAATTTCCAAAGTTCCATAGTATCGAGATGGGAGATTTCCCATGGTTTTTTTCCGGCACTATCAAGAATATTAGGCAATGGCAATTCATTAATAATTATTCTTCGTGCCAAATAAGGAAAATCAAATTCTTTTCCGTTGTGTGCACAAAGCAAATGGTCTTTTTTGCAGTAATGTTTATTTAACATTTCGGAAAATTCTATTAGTAATTTTTTTTCATCATCATCAAAAAATGATTTAATTCTGAATTCCGAATTACTAAAAAATCCAATTGACACACAGATAATTTTACCAAATTCTGAATAAATCCCGGCTCTTTGATAAAGATTTTCAGCTGTATCTTCTTCGTTTTGCTTAATTCTGCTTGCCTTAATATCCCAAAGTTTTTGAAGTCTTTCGGGAACTTGAGAGTAAGTTGAAAATTGTGGAACAGTTTCAATATCCAAAAATAAGATATTCCGTATTTTAATTTGTTCAAGCATAGCTTTTTGTTTTAAAATCAAAAAATAAAGATACTAAAAATATTTTAAATAACTAACAAATAAAAAATGTAAGTTCAATTAAGAAATGCGACTTTTAATCGCGAGAAAAGGGAAG
>CAYLPA010000024.1:0-22702 GCA_964385385.1 uncultured Saprospiraceae bacterium
TTTTGCACAGCTATTTAACTTGTTTTATTAATAAATGTTGCGGATTTAAGGTATTTAATTAATTCTTTGTTATTAATTTTATTTTCTTTGGCTTTGATAAAAAGAAATATATTAATCTCCATTATAAATTTGGTTTAAAATTAATACAATTATATTAACCAACAAAATATATCGTAATTAAACTATTAGTTTATTCATGATTGTGTTAATTAGCCGAAAAGTATAGGATATACTTAGCTTTTATTGTAATCTAATTTTCTTTTTCCAAACAGGAATATTTTTGCTCAAATCAAATACATTTCCCGGGCTGCCATAAGGAACATCAAGCTGATTTGTTTTAGAATTTGTGAGAGAGTCAAGAGTTTCAATAAGTGTTTTCATAAATGATTCATGTAACTCAAAATTTCTCCAGCCTAGAGCATACATATTGTATTTGTATTCAGCCAGAGAGATTAAAAAAGGAATAGATCTTTCATCATTAAGTTTTTTTAAAGCATGCAAGCTGTATTCAGCAATTTCCGGAATTGTATGTGATGCTATCAAACTTAATAAGTAAACTTTCTTTTCTGCTTCTAATTTGTCAATATATTTCTTTGCTCTCTCATAGTAATCAGGCATTGTTTTGAAATCTTCATACAAGCGAATTGCTCCATCAAAAACTGCGGCAAGCAGAATATAATCATCTGGCAAAGGCATGTTTTTGCCATATAATTTTTGTTTAGAAGTATCTGTGAGCATACTTGTGTAGTTTGCTTTTTCATAGCCCAAATATTGTACACTTGCATTCGAGTCTATTATAAATGATCTTAGAATTAGAGTATCTATATTTTCTTTTGAAAAAAAGCCATAAGCCTGAAGCCCAAATAGACTATTTAGTAAATGTGGTAAGCACCCTCCAAAAGTTTTATAATATCCAACCTGATAACCAACATAGGCTTCTGTCTCGCGAGTGGCAGTAATGAATTTGAATCTGGTTGAACAATAGGAGGGAAGACTGGCAAGAATAAATCTATCAGTTAATGTCCATTTTATTCTTCGGTGTTGCATCCACATTCTATTTTCATCATTCAAATGTTTTCTAATATATTTTTCAACTTTTTCCCAATTCTCAGTTTTTATATAATTGCATAACTCACAGTTTTCATCGCACTTTTTGTCTCTGGAAAAATGATTTATTTTGATTTGCTGTTTTTCAGAAATCTGTGATATTGTTTTTTCCTTTGTTTCAGAAAATGGAAGAATCATGCTATCCGGTAATTCCTCACCGCTATAGAAATGCTTTTTATTTAAAAAGAAAATCCATTTTCCTTTTTGATATTTTGAGATGCACTTCTCTAGAGTTATTTCTTTGCATCTAAGATTTGAGACTACCCAAGTAATATTAGTTGGGATAGTTTCTATATGGAAGTTTTGTTTGTAAATACTATCAGTTTGAATTGATACAAAATAATATTCAGTACCCAGATCACCAGAAAAACCTCCGAAGATGGAAGTTATTTCCCCGCTTAAAACCACATCAGCTTTTGCAAATAAGCTGTCTAATTGAGCTTTTGTAGAAATAGAATTTAAAAGCAAAAAACATATTAATAGATTAATTCGATAAGCTTTCATGTAGTCTTGATTCAGAAAAGTTTTTATTCCATAAAAGAAATGCCAAAGATTCACTGAATTTTTTAATCTGTAAATCTGTGGCAAATTTTTAAAGCAGGAGTTTCCAATTCTTATTTAGCTTCTTTCAAAACCATATCAATAGTTATGGCACTTGAAACTACTAAAACTTTGGATGTTTCGTTAGCAAAATCTGATTCGATATTCACATTGTATTTGTCAGCAGTTGTGAAAACTTCTTTCATTGCCCCAGCCCATTTTTTACTGATTGTTCCAATTTGGGCTTCAGTAGAATTTTTGATTGTAAAATTCCATGCTTTCCAATCACCGGCTATCACTGCAACAAGTTTTTGGTTAGTATCAAAGATTTCAAATCTTGGTTTTAAGAATTTAAATTTTTGTTTGATTGCCCCAATTTCTAAACCATTAGAATCTTTCAAAACTATTTTCGACATAAAAAAAGTCCAACCTCTATGAATAGAAGACAAAAGATTTTCATTATTGTCTTTTACTTCCAATGTGAAAGGCAGCATTGCTTTGTTTAATAATAGTCGAAGTATTTTTTGTCCTCCTGTTAATTTTTGTCTGATAGAACCTATCAATTGTCCCTTATCATCATAAACCTGATAAGCATTTTCAAATTTTAAAATATTTACTTTTTCATCAATGAAATAACTGTTTGTTTCAAAAAAATTTGTTGTCATGTTTTATGTTTTTAGGTGAATCTGCTTAAATTTAAAGGATAAAAAATTAAATTTTTTTAATTATCCAAATATCTTGAGGTAAACATTTGCGGCCTTCTGGTTTTGACTCAATGTGTTCTAGAATATTTACGTTGTTAAAAAGCTCTTTCATAAATTCTTTTGGGTGGAAAGCAGAATATGTTCTATGCCCTTCTTTAACTTTTCCTCGTACAATTAGCTCATTATTTTTGTATCTTACTAATTCTGATTTAGTCAGTTTAACTTTAAAATTATCACCTTGAGTAGTTAAAAACATTATTCCCTCCGGCTTGAGTATTCTGTGTAACTCAAAATACCAATCATGATGCAATTGCTCAGAAAGGTGAGTAAATATGGAAATTCCATAAATTATATCAAAATAATTGTCAGGATAAGGTAATTTTGCTTCTAAGGAATTATTATTGAAATTAATCCCAGGAAGGTTCTTTGAGCACCACTCAATAGACTTTTTGTTATAATCAGTCCCATAATACCTGGAGTTTCCTTCTAGTAAATTTGGAAGATGACGTATAATTCTTCCAGGTCCACAACCCCAATCAAGTATTTTTTTGTTTTTTAGCTCAATATGTTTTTTAAAATGATTGAGTAGCCATTTAGTTGTTTCCAAACTGTCGGTGTAATATTTTTTGTAATTTATTTGAAAAGATTCATATATCAAGTAATCCGGTGGAAGTATTACGTCAGGATTATTTATCTTGAAATCTTTATTAATATTCTTGTTTTGATATTTTTGAATGTTAAACCTAAACCAGTCAGTTAAGTAAATTAATCCAAGATGTCTTAAGAAATGCGAAATCTGTCCCTTATTCATTTTAACAATTTAAATTATTCCCAAATAATCCCTAGCACCCAATATACCTCGAAATTACCAATCTTTGGATTTCTGAAGTTCCTTCACCAATTTGCAATAATCTTTGGTCGCGATAGAATCTTTCAACATCATAATCTTTCATCAAACCATAACCACCATGAACCTGAACTGCTTCATCAGCAACTTCTTTTGCAATTTCTGCACAATAAAGTTTCGACATTGCTGCTTCTTTTGCAAATGGCTGGTCATTGTCTCTTAGCCAGCAGGCTTTGTAAAGCAAGTTTCTGCCTAATTCAATTTTCAATGCCATATCAGCAAGTTTGAAAGCAATGATTTGTTGTTTGCAAATCGGTTTTCCAAACTGAACTCTTTCCTGAGAATATTGCAAGGCGGCTTCGTAAGCTCCCTGAGCACAACCCAATCCCATTGCAGCAATTGACAAACGACCATGGTCTAAAGTGTTGAGCATTATTTTTGAACCTTGTCCACGTTTTCCAAGAAGATATTCCTCAGGCACTTTGCATTCGTCAAAATATAATTCTGCAGTGTTCGATGCTCTCCACATCATTTTGTCATGCATGCTTTTTTGAGTAAAACCGGGAGTATCTTGAGGAACTATAATTGCTGAAAATTCCTTTTTCCCATCTTTCTCACCTGAAACAACCTGTACAGAAGAGCCGATAGAAATTTCGGCAGATGCATTGGTAATAAAAATTTTTGAGCCGTTGATAATCCATTCACCATTTTCGAGTTTAGCATTTGTTTTGGTAGCTCTTGAGTCTGAGCCGGCATCAGCTTCGGTTAATCCAAATCCCCAAAGCGCTTCTCCTGTGCATAATTGAGGAATATACTGTTTCTTTTGTTCTTCGTTTCCAAAATAATAAAGCGGATTTACTCCAAGCGAATTATGAGCTGCTATAGTAGCTGCCTGCGAAGCATCAACTCTTGCTAATTCTTCAACAGCAATAATATAAGAAACATAATCCAACCCTTGTCCGCCATATTCTTCGGGAATAACCATCCCAAACAAACCGATTTCACCCATTTTTTTTGTGAGTTCAACGGAAAATTGTTGCTTGTCATCAAGTTCTTTGGCTATAGGTTTTATTTCTCGTTCGGCAAAGTCCCGAACCGATTCACGAATAAATTGTTGTTCTTCGGTTATATTAAAATCCATGACTTAAAATTTTTGTGGTAAATAAATATTTAATTTCAAACTAATTTTAAAATTTTAAAAGCACCAAATAACAAAAATCAAATAAATAACAAAAACCAATGTTAAAATGTTCAAAACGGTTTTGAAAATTGAAATTTAATAAATTGGAATTTATTTGCCATTTGGAAACTGTTTTTTGTTATTTTTCTTCTAATACTTCTTCTTCAAACACAACAAGCACGGAATTTCCTTCAATCATTTCATCTAATGAAACGTTAATTTTTTTCACAACAGCGTCTTTTGTTGAAACAATGCTTGTTTCCATTTTCATAGATTCAATGATTAATAATACATCCCCTTTAACAACTTTATCTCCTTCTTTTGCAATAATTTTAAATATTTTACCCGGCATAGGAGCAACAATTTTATTTCCGCTATTTTTATCATCAGCTTCGCTTAATTCAACTAATAAATCATCATCAAGAATATCGTTTCGTTTAATTAAAAACTCACCATCATTGATAAAAACTTTGTTCATTGAATCGGGAGCTTTAGAAATTTTTGAGAAATATAATTCTCCATCCACAGAAAAATCAATTTCACCATTATCAATAAAAACAAATTCTGATTGATAAGTTTTTCCGTTAATTTCAAATTTATAAGAATTTCCGTTGAGGTTTGCTAATTCCACAAAATATTCCTGATTATTGCAGGTCATATTAATATTTATCGAATTACGCCAAAATCCAATGGAATTCCAAACATTATGTTCTTTGGGCCAGTATGGATTTTCGTCAAGTGATTTTTTATTAAAACTATAATGAATAAATGCTATCATTGCAATATTTTCATCAACTTTTTCTTTGTTATAAGAACTACGGTTTGGTGTTTCTTTTATATTCACGGCGATAGATTTTTTAGGTGATTTTAATTTATTTAATTCGTCATTAAATCTTTCTTTGGCTTTCCCTGATTTATAATCTCTATATTGAGTTTCATGCATAGCAAATTCAAATAATTCTTCGTCATCCTGTCCAAGTTCCCAATTTTTTTCGAGCATTTCATTTTTGAATTTATCCAAAACATCAGGATATGCATTCTGAGGAACTCCGGAATAAAATTCTTTCTTTTGTTTTTTTGCTATTTCAAGGATTTCAGGAGCTAACTTCCCGGGAAGATAACCTGATTTGCCAAGAATCATGTCCCAGGTATTATTGTCAATCATTTCAAATCTTCCTTTACCTTGCATAAGATTCATTACATTAACCAATGCTGTATTTTTAACATATTGACTGAAGGGTGTTACTAAAGGTGGATATCCAAGCATTGGCCAAATATATTCTACTTCTTCGAATAATTTCATTAAAAGGTCGTCTTCTGACATTTCAGCTTTTCCCTGCGAGTTAAGAATATTATTAATTCCTGAGTGAACTCCTTTTAAATCTGCCATCAAGCTTCCCATCATGCCACCGGGCAGTCCTGATTGTATCATTAATGACGATATAAATTTATTTTTGGGGTCAATAAAATATCCGAGAAAATCGTCAATAAAACTTTGAGTTAAAGCTCTGGCTTCCATATATGCTTTCATATTTATTTCAGGTACGTCAAAGCCGTCATCTTTAAGCATATTTTGGATAGTGATAACATCGGGATGAACCATTCCCCACGAAAGCGGCTCCATCGCAACATCTAAATAATCAGCACCGGCTCTTGCAACTTCAAGCATTGAAGAGACAGAAAATCCTGGTCCTGAGTGACCATGATATTGAACGATAATATGTGGATATTTATCTTTTATTGCTTTTACAAGTTTTCCAAGAGTTGCCGGTCTGCCAACACCAGCCATATCTTTTAAGCAAATCTCATCAGTTCCGTATTCAACAGCTTTGTCAACTACACTCATAAAATATTCAACTGTATGAACCGGAGAGTGAGTTATACTCAAAGCTGCCTGAGAAATCATTCCTGCTTCTTTTGCATATTTTATTGATAGTTCGAGATTACGATGGTCGTTTAATCCACAGAAAGAACGGGCAATATCAACACCTTGGGCTTTTTTTACTTTATACATAAGTTTGCGGACATCAGCAGGAACGGGAAACATTCTTATCCCATTTAAAGCTCTTTCGAGCATGTGTGTTTGAATTCCTGCTTCTTTAAAAGGTTTTACCCATTCACGAACCGAAGTATTTGGATTTTCTCCAAACAAAAGATTTACCTGTTCAAAGGCTCCTCCATTTGTTTCTATTCGCGAAAAACATCCCATGTCAATAATTACCGGAGCAATTTTTTTAAGTTGGTCAACCCGTGGAACATATTTGCCCGAAGATTGCCACATGTCGCGGTAAATTAAACTGAATTTTATTGCTTTTTTCATTTGTTGTTTATATCTGTTTCAAATTCGTTTCTTGTTTCTCGTTTCTTGCGAAGCTTTGCTTCGTCCGTCTGGATTACTCGTTTCTCGCTGCTTGTTTCTTGTTTCTCGTTGTTGATTACTTGTTTTCGTCATTGCGAGCAAAGCGAAGCAATCTGTTTCATTCTGTTACTTTTCGTCTGACCTCGATACATTCCTCCTAAAGTCGGAATACTCGGTCTGACTATTACTATTTATCTTTTTCCTTTTTCCTTATTGCTTTTTTATTTTGCTTATTGCATACTGCCTATTTACTCTCCACCCACTTCGGTTTCCTCTTCTCCAGAAAAGAAGCCATTCCTTCCTGTCCTTCTTTTGAAGCTCTCAGATCTGCAATCATTTTTGCTGTATAATCAATAGATTCGTTAAAAGTAAATTTATTTGAAATATTAAATATTAAATTTTTACAAGCTGTCATTGCATCAGGTCCACTTGTCAATAATTGCTTTATAGTGTTTTCAACATATTCTTCAAGTAATTCTTTTGGCAGAGATTTGTTAACCAATCTATATTTCTCAGCTTCTTTTCCATAAAACCTTTGACCGGATAGTATTAATTCTTTCGATACATACTCACCAACTCTTTTTCTAACATAAGGTAAAATACAAGATGGAACAATTCCAATTTTAACTTCACTTAAAGAAAAAACTGTTGAGTTTTCACAAAAAGCAAAATCACAAGCAGAAAGAAATCCATTAGCTCCTCCAATTGATGCTCCATGAGCTATAGAAATAGTAGGCTTTTTACAAGTATAAATTGAATAAAAGCATTTTGTCAATTCGGAGCTTTCATTGTAATTTTGTTCAAATGTATAATTTGCTACGCCTCCTAACCAATTCAAATCAGCGCCGGCACTAAATGATTTACCTCTTCCTCTGAAAACAACAATTCTAACATCTGCGTTTTTATTAATTGAATTGATGCATTCTGTAACTTCTGCAATCATAACTTCATTGAATCCATTGCGAACTTCAGGTCTGTTAAACCAGATGGTTGCGATGTTTTCGCTGGTTATTACTTCTATGGTTGTGTAGTTACTCATTTGTTCTTGTTACTCGTTTCTCGTTTCTTGTTTCTCGTTGTTGATTACTTGTTTTCGTCATTGCGAGCGAAGCGAAGCAATCTGTAAATAATCATACTACGCTTCCTTTAAGGGATTGCTTCAGTCGTACCTCCTTCGCAATGACGCTTTGAATTGCGGATTTATTCTAACCACTCTTTTGCTATTTATCTTTTTCCTTTTTCCTTTTATATTTTGCCTATTGCCTACTGCCTACTTACTCTCCACCCACTTCGGTTTCCTCTTCTCCAGAAACGAAGCCATTCCTTCTTGCCCTTCTTTTGAAGCTCTCAACTCTGCAATCATTTTTGCTGTATAATCAATAGAATCTTTGAATGATAACTCATTTGAAATATCGTAAATCAAATTTTTACAAGCTGCCATAGCATCCGGTCCGCTGGTCATTAGTAATTTTACAATCCCATCAACATGTTCTTGAAGCTCTTCTGTCGCTAATGATTTATTTACAAGACGATACCATTCAGCTTCTTTGCCTTTAAATCTTCTTCCTGTTAACATCAAATCTCTTGAGCCATATTCCCCAACTCTTTTTGTTACATAAGGCGAAATTGTAGCAGGAGCAATTCCCAACTTAACTTCACTAAATGCAAATTTTGTTTCATCATCACAATAAACAAAGTCGCAAGCTGCTAGCAAACCATTCGCACCGCCAATTGCAGCACCATGAACAACTGCAATTGTTGGTTTTTTACATGTGTAAATTACATTAAAGCATTTTGCTAACTGCAAACTATCCTGATAGTTTTCTTCATAACCAAATTCTGCAATACCTTTCATATAGTTAAGGTCGGCGCCTGCACAAAAAGATTTTCCTCTACCTTGTAATTTTACTATCCTGACTTCTTCTATTTCATTAATTTTTTCAAAACAATCAATTATTTCAGAAATCATAACATCGTTCATTGCATTGTGCTTGTCAGGACGGTTTAGCCAAACAATTCCAATGGAGTCTTGTATTTCAAATTCTATATTCTTGTATTGTTTCATTTTTAATTTAAAAGTTATTTACATCTTCAAAAGCACCAAATAACAAAAATCAAATAACAAAACTTGTCCGTATGGATAAATAACAAAATCCAATGATAAAATGTTCAAAACGGTTTTGAAAATTGGAATTTATTTGTATTTTGGAACTTGTCATTTTTGATTGATTTTATTTATTCTACATTCTAAACACTCCATATTTCTGCTCTGGGAAAATTTTATTTGTTGACATAGCAATTCCCATTGCAACAACTTTTCGTGTATCGACAGGGTCTAAGATTCCATCATCCCAAATTCGGGCAGTGCTATAATAAGCCGAACCTTCGTGTTCATATTTTGATGTAATAGTGTTCATTGTTTTATCAATTTCTTCTTGTGGCATTTCCATGCCTTTTTTAGCGTATTGGTCTTTTTTTACAGTAATTAAAACATTTGCAGCCTGTAGTCCTCCCATAACAGAGATTTTAGCATTGGGCCACATATGCAATAATCTTGGTCCGTAAGCACGACCAGCCATTCCATAATTTCCGGCACCAAATGAACCACCAAAAATTACAGTAAATTTGGGGACATTAGCATTGGATACTGCGTGAACCAATTTAGCACCGTTTTTTGCAATACCACCTCTTTCATAATTTTTACCAACAATAAAACCTGTAATATTTTGTAGGAACAATAGTGGAATTTTTCTTCCTGTGCATAATTCAATAAAATGTGTTGCTTTCAAAGCAGACTCAGAGAAAAGTACTCCGTTATTTGCAATAATACCAACAGGATAACCCATTATTCTGGCAAAACCGGTAACAATAGTTGTTGCATATCTTTCTTTAAATTCATGGAATTTACTTCCATCAACAATACGCATAATTATTTCACGAGGGTCAATCATTTTTCTTAAGTCAATTGGAGCTATGCCATAGAGTTCTTCAGGGTCATAAGCGGGAGCTTCAATTGGAGAAAGATCAAGAATTTGTTTGGGATGGCTTTCCATAGATTCAAATATGTTTCTGCATATTTGTAAAGAATGAATATCGTTTTCTGCAAAATGGTCAGCAACTCCAGATATTGAAGTATGAACATCGGCACCTCCGAGTTCTTCGGGAGTAACAACTTCACCAGTTGCAGCTTTTACTAAAGGAGGTCCGCCGAGATATATGGTTCCTTGTTTTTTAATAATTATTGTTTCATCACTCATAGCAGGCACATAAGCACCTCCTGCTGTACAAGCTCCCATTACAATTGAAATTTGTGGGATTCTCTCGGCAGACAATTTTGCCTGATTATAAAAGAAACGACCAAAATGGTCTCTATCGGGAAAAACTGTATCTTGTTCGGGTAAAAAAGCTCCGCCGGAATCAACAAGATAGACACAAGGCAAATGATTTTCTAAAGCAATTTCCTGAGCCCTTAAATGTTTTTTTATTGTAAATCTCATATAAGTGCCACCTTTTACCGTAGCATCGTTTGCTATAATAACAGTTTCTCTGCCATGTATCAAACCGATTCCTGTTACAATTCCAGCTGAAGGAAAACCATTATCGTATAAATCATAAGCTGCTAAAGGAGATAATTCAAGAAAAGGAGTATTCGGGTCTATTAATAAATCTATTCTTTCACGGGCAAGTAATTTATTCCTGCTTTTGTGTAAATTAACAGCTCTTTCGGAACCGCCTTTAGTAAACTTCTTAAGAGTTTCTTTATACTTTTTTAACAAATTAAGATATTCTTCTTTGTTGTTTTTAAACTCAGAAGATGTCGTATTGATTTTGGTTTCTAATTTATACACGATATTTTATATTAAAATTTATGATAAAAAGATATTTCTAAAAAAAATTTAATAAAACAAGTTCACAATAATAGAAAAAATTTGTTTAATATCAAATGAGAAATGAAAATAAAGTGGGTACTTCGACTTCGCTCAGTATAAAAATTCAGAAGTGGGAAGTCAGAAGAAAAGTGAGTGAAAACTTAAGAAGCCGGATGTGAGAATTGTTATATTGTTAAATTGTTGAATTGTGTATTTTGTTATACAATGCTAAATCTTAAAATAAAAAGTAAAATTTAAATCATAATCCCTTAATCAATTTATACTGTTGTTTCTCGCCAGCTGCATTAAGTTCAATAAAATATACTCCCGGTGCTTCTTTTAATACAAATTGATAAATTAGAGTATTAATGTTTTCTTTATGATAGATTAATTGATTTTGAACATTAAATACTTTTATAGATACATTCCGTAAATCTCCTAAATTAATATTTACAATATCTTGAGTTGGGTTTGGATAAATTGATACTCCTTTGAATACAGGATTTTCTGAAATACCTACAGTTGAAATAGTAACACAAAGCGATGTATCTGTGCAGTTGTTTTGGGTAATCTCCACAGCATAATCGCCATTAGCTGTTGCAGTATAGCTTTGTACTGTTGCTCCAGAAATAACAGAGTAGTTATTATTACAATCTAACCATTGGTAGCTTGCTCCACTAGCATTTGCCATAATACTTGGGTCTGTTGTAGTTAGGCTAACATCTACTGTGTCAATAGTTAAATTAAGTGTAACTATAGAATCACAACCACCTGAATTGGTTAAAGTATGAGTAGCGGTATTATTGCTTGATGTGTATGTATTGCCATCTATCCAAGTATAAGTTTTGCAAGCTGTCATAATATCTGTTCCTGAATTTGAATTGTTAATTGTTAAATTAAGACTTACCACAGAATCGCAACCAACGGTATTAGTTAATGTATGTGTTGCCGTAGTATTGCTTGCTGTGTAGGTAATGCCATCTATCCATATAAGACTATCACATGCAATTACTAAATCTGTTCCTGTATTTGAATTGTTAATTGTAAGATTAAGAGTTACCACTGAATCGCAACCAACAGAATTAGTTAAAGTATGAGTCGCTGTATTATTATTTGTGGTGTAAGTAATACCATCTATCCATATAAAACTATCGCATGCTGTTATTGTATATAAACCGGTATTGCTATTGTTGATAGTGAGATTTAAAATATGTGTCGAATCACAGCCAACAGAATTAATATTCGAATCCATATAAATCCCGGATGTTGTATATATATTACTATCAATCGGCCATAAATAACTATTACAAGCAGTAACAGTATCCATAATTGTATGGCTATTGTTTACCGTAAGATTAAGAGTTATTATCGAATCACAACTCGCAGTATTTGAAATGGTTACGGTATAAACTCCACTTGCAGTATAGGTTGTATTATTAGCAGCCCAGTTAAAGCTATCACAGGCGCTTATGTTTATTGATGCAGTAGATGGCATGCATTGATTTAGTTTTTGAATAAAAGCATCTCCCCATCCTACAGATGTTAAATTTGAAGTTCCGGCTCCCGGGTCAAAATCTGTGGTTCCTTTGAAATAACCTGTAGTGTAAATATTATCTTTAATATCTGTTGTAATACAATATGCGCAATCATCACCTATCGTATTACCCATTTGTTTAACCCATACTAAATTTCCGGACGTATCTAATTTTTGAATAAAAATATCCTCAAGTCCTGCAGAAGTTAAATTAGTAATTCCAACTCCTGGGTCAAAATCTGCAATTCCTTTAAAGTATCCTGTTGTATATATATTGCCTATATTATCTGTTGTTATGGAACTTACCTTATCAGTATTTGTTCCTCCCATTTGTTTAACCCATACTAAAATGCCCGAAGAATCTAATTTTTGAATAAATATATCATGATTACCAGCAGAAGTTAAATTTGTAGTTCCTGTATTCGGGTCAAAATCTACTGTTCCTTTAAAAGTCCCCGTAGTATATACATTGCCTATATTATCTGTTGTAATAGAATATCCGTAATCCGAAGAATTTCCACCCATTCGTTTAGCCCATATTAAATTACCAGAAGTATCTAATTTTTGAATAAAAATATCATAATAATTGGAAGAAGCAGAAGTTAAATTAGTTGTTCCAGCTCCCGGGTCAAAATCTGCTGTTCTTCGAAACCGACCAGTAGTATATACATTGCCAATGCTATCTGTTGTAATGGAATATCCATAAACATAAGCAAAGTTATTTCCACCCATTTGTTTTACCCATATTAAATTTCCTGAAGAATCTAATTTTTGAATAAACATATCACTAAGTCCTGCAGAAGTTAAATTTGTAGTACCAACTCCCGGATCAAAATTTACCGTTCCCATAAAGTAACCTGTAGTATAAATATTGCCACAATTATCTACAGTAATTGAATATCCTCGATCTTCACTTGTTCCGCCAATTTGTTTCACCCAAATTAAATTTCCATTTGAATCTAATTTTTGAATGAAAATATCAGTACCTCCTGCAGATGTTAAATTTGTAGTGCCAACTCCCGGATCAAAATCTACTGTAGATTCAAAGTAACCAGTTGTATAAACATTACTATTATTGTCTGTTTTGACAGACATTCCAATATCGTCACCTGCTCCACCCATTTTTTTAGCCCATACGAAATTTCCATTTGAATCTAATTTCTGAATAAATATATCGTTAAATAGTGAAGAAGTTAAATTTGCAGTTCCTGGTCCAGGGTCAAAATCTGCTATACCTCCCCCAAATATACCAGTAGTATAAATATTACCATTGTTATCTGTTGTAATAGAATAGCCGATTATGCCTCCTGCTCCACTTATTTGTTTCACACATTTAAGGTTTGGTATTTGGGCTAATGAAATTTGGGCTAATGCGAGGACTAATATGCTTATGAGAATTGCTTTTGGAATTTTGAAATTGGTCATGTTCATATTGTTCTAGTTTATTATCATTTGAATGTAAAAAACGGGAATTTTATTCTTTAGACAAAGAATATTTCTTCAAAGATAATAAAATAATAATAAAACAATATAACTTACATATTTCTTCTATACTGCCCTCCAACTTCAAACAAAGCATTAGTTATTTGACCAAGCGAACAATATTTTCCGGCTTCCATCAAGCTTTCAAAAACATTTTTGTTTTTGCTTGCAGCTTCTTTTAGTTCTTTAAGCAGAATTTCTGCTTTATCATCATAGGTTTTGTGAAGTTCAGCAAGCATAGAAATTTGATATTCTTTTTCTTTTGGAGTAGCACGAATTACTTCGCCTGGAGTAACTGTTGGAGAACCTTTTGAAGAAAGAAAAGTATTAACTCCCATAATCGGAAGTTCGCCTGTATGTTTTAATGTTTCATAATAAAGCGATTCTTCTTGAATTTTACCACGCTGATACATAGTTTCCATTGCTCCCAGAACACCACCGCGTTCGGTAATTCGGTCAAATTCCATCATAATAGCTTCTTCAACAAGGTCAGTGAGTTCTTCAATAATAAAAGAACCCTGCAATGGATTTTGATTTTTTGCTAAACCAAGTTCATGATTTATTATCAACTGTATTGCCATAGCCCTTCTAACAGATTCTTCTGTTGGCGTTGTGATGGCTTCATCATAAGCATTTGTATGAAGAGAATTACAATTATCGTAAACTGCGTAAAGAGCTTGAAGGGTTGTACGAATATCGTTAAAATCAATTTCTTGTGCATGTAGCGAACGTCCCGATGTTTGAATGTGATATTTAAGTTTCTGTGAACGTTCGTTAGCACCGTATTTCAATTTCATGGCTTTTGCCCAGATTAATCTTGCCACTCTGCCGATAACAGAAAATTCGGCGTCAATACCGTTTGAGAAAAAGAATGATAAATTAGGAGCGAATTTATTTATGTCCATTCCACGTGAAGCATAGTATTCAACATAGGTAAAACCATTTGACAAAGTGAAAGCAAGTTGTGAAATAGGATTTGCTCCTGCTTCAGCAATATGATAACCGGAAATTGAAACGGAATAAAAATTTCTTATGCCGTTGTCAATAAAGTATTGTTGTATATCTCCCATTAGTTTAAGAGAAAAATCCGTTGAATAAATACATGTATTTTGTGCTTGATCTTCTTTTAAAATGTCTGCTTGTACTGTTCCTCTTACCCTGCAAATAGTTTCGGTTTTAATTTTTTCATAAACTTCTTTAGGCAATAATTGTTCTCCTGTTACTCCGAGTAACATCAATCCCAGCCCGTTACTTCCTTCAGGTAATTTGCCTTGATATTTTGGTCTTTTCGTTCCTTTCTTTTTATAAATTTCTTCAATTTTCTTTTCAATATCTTTTTCCAGCCCGTTTTCTTTAATATAAATCTCGCATTGTTGGTCAATTGCAGCATTCATAAAATAAGCGGTCATAGTAGGAGCAGGACCGTTTATGGTCATCGAAACAGATGTTTTAGGGTCAGCAAGATCAAAACCAGAATAAAGTTTTTTCAAATCATCAAGGCAACAGATTGCAACCCCAGAATTACCAATTTTTCCATAAATATCAGGTCTTACGTCTGGATCTTCACCATAAAGAGTAACAGAATCGAAAGCTGTTGAAAGTCTTTTTGCAGGCATTCCAAGAGATACGTAATGAAATCTGCGGTTAGTTCTTTCGGGACCACCTTCACCTGCAAACATTCTTGTCGGGTCTTCGCCTTCGCGTTTAAAAGGAAAAACTCCTGCAGCAAAAGGAAATTCTCCGGGAACATTTTCGCACAAGTTCCATTTCAAAATATCTCCCCAATTTTTATATTTTGGCAAGGAAATTTTTGGAATTTTTTGATGTGATAATGATTTAGTAAAGGTTTGTACTTTTATTTCCTTATCCCTAACTTTATAAGTGAAGAAATCTTTTTTAAACGATTTAATTTTTTTGCCCCAATTTTTAATAATTTTTTTATTATTTCCATCAAAATTTAATTCAATTTCTTTATATTTCTTTTTAAGTTTTATAATTAAATCATCGTTATTTTCATCGGAATTTTGGAGTGTTTCGATAGTATTATCTAAGCTAAAAAGTTTTTCAGCTATATCGGCTTGTTCTTCTGACCATTTGTTGTAATTTCTGATGGTTTCTGAAATTTCAGAAAGATACCTTGTCCTGTTAGGTGGAATAATGAATAATTTTTCCGAAAGTTCGTTTTGGTTTTTCATAGAAGAATTTAAATCAACACCGAATTTTTCTTTAACTTTTTCAATAACGACTTTATATAATTGATTAACTCCCGGATCATTAAATTGAGAAGCAATTGTTCCATAAACGGGCATATTTTCAGAGTCTTCATTCCAGCAATTATGATTTCTTTGATATTGCTTTTTTATATCACGCAAAGCATCAAGAGAGCCGCGTTTATCAAATTTGTTAAGAGCAATAACATCGGCATAATCCAGCATATCAATTTTTTCTAACTGAGTAGCAGCTCCATATTCAGGAGTCATTACATACATAGAAATATCGCTGTGGTCAACAATTTGAGTATCGGATTGCCCAATGCCGGATGTTTCAAGTATTATAAGGTCGAAACCAGCAGCCTGCACAATACTAACAGCATCTTTCACAAATTTTGAAACCGAAAGATTTGATTGTCGAGTTGCGAGAGAACGCATATAAACCCTTGGATTATTAATAGAGTTCATTCTGATTCTGTCGCCAAGCAAAGCACCGCCGGTTTTGCGTTTTGATGGGTCAGCAGAAATAATTGCAATAGTTTTGTCAGGAAGATCTGATAAAAATCTTCTTACAAATTCATCTATCAAAGATGATTTTCCCGAACCGCCTGTTCCTGTGATTCCTATGACCGGTGAAGATTTTTTATTGACGTTTTCTCTAATATTTTGCATTAGACCTTTAACAGAATCGGGATAATTTTCAACAGCAGAGATAAGCTGAGCTATTGAATATGTGTCTTTTTTCTTTATGTCTTCAAGCTTAATTTTTGTGTTTTTTCCTGATGGGAAATCAGCTTTTTCAACAGTGTCGTTTATCATTCCCTGCAAACCCATTTTTCTGCCATCGTCGGGTGAATAGATACGGGCAATTCCATACTTATGAAGTTCTTCAATTTCTTCAAGAAGAATTACACCACCACCACCACCAGTGATTTTAATATGTCCGCAACCAGCATCTTGTAAAAGGTCGTACATGTATTTTAGGAACTCAAGATGTCCGCCTTGATATGAAGTTATAGCTATTGCCTGAACATCTTCCTGAATAGCACAGTCAACAATTTCTTTAACCGAACGATTATGTCCAAGATGAATTACTTCAACGCCTGTTGCCTGAATAATCCTTCTCATTACGTTTATAGATGCATCGTGTCCATCAAATAAAGATGTTGCCGTAACTATTCTTATATGATTTTTTGGTTTATATTTTTCTATTGTTTGCATAAAATATAAAAATTGAGATTTAAATTTGTTGGCAAATTTAAGGAAAGCAATATAAATATCAAATTTTAATAATTATAATGATGAATATATCGCTGAAATTCAGCATAAAAATAAATCTAAGACCAAGAAAAAAGAATAATTTCTTTTCTCCGAAATCATTATTTTATAATTTAGAAACATAATTTGTCGCATTTCTTAATTGAACTTACAAAATAAAGATACTGACGAGTTACAAATGGATTTATAAAAAAATAAAAATAATTTGACAATTAATTTGCTGTTTAAATAATTTAGCAGTACATTTGCTGTCAAATTACTTTAACAATTAAAATACTGTCAAAATGAATAAGAATTGGATTTTGCCAAAAACGATTGTCGGGCCTCCTGTAACAGGAGATTACTATTACCCAAGAACAGAAATTGTTGACGACATCTGGATTGAGCTACTAAAAGGAAATTACATTCTAATCGCTGCACCACGTAGGGTTGGTAAAACAAGCATTATGCGTGATATAGAGCGAAATCATAAAGAAGGTTATATAGTTAAATTTGAAAGTATTCAAGCTGTAAAATCGGAAAAAGAATTTTATGAAACCTTATATCGGCTTATATTAAGTTGTTTAGATAAAAGTGTTAAAGCAAAAAAAGGGATATTAAGATTTTTTAAAAAGAAGAAAATATCCGAAATTGATATTAAGGGAAAAATAAAAATTGAAGACAAAGCTTTTAAATATCTTGAAGAAATAAATACCATTTTCAGAGAATTAGACGACAATTCAGAAACTATTGTTTTATTATTAGATGAATTACCTGAAGTATTGCATGAAATAAATAAAGCAGGTAAAACAGAAGAAGCAAAAGCCATATTAAAACAATTAAGAACATGGAGACAAAGTGATTTCAAAAAATTACAATTTGTTGTGGCTGGCTCAATAGGAATTCATTATGTAGTAAAAACGATTGAAGGCAGAACTGCTGATTTGAATGATTTGAAAAAAATAATTTGTGAACCTTTAAATAAAATTCAAGCATTGGATTATATAGCTTGGGCGACACAAAAAGCTACAATCAAATATAGCGATAAGCTAAAAACCTATTTATTAGAAAAGATTCAGCATTATTACACTCCCTACTTTATTAATTTATTGTTAGATGAAATTAATAAAAAAGGAAAGAAAGACAATATTCCAAATATTACAAACTCAGATATTGACATCGCATTTAACAAAGTAATAAAAAACAACGATCATTTTGCAGATTGGAAAAGCCGCCTTAAAGATTATATGCCTAAAGATGATTTTGATTTTGTAAACGAAATATTAATTCACATTGCGCATAAAGATTTCATTACTATTCAAACCATTTATGACAAAGCAGGAGAGCACGGAAAAACAACTGACTATATGGAGTTGATTAGCGATTTGGAGCAAGACGGCTATATTAAAGAAGAAACAGAAGGCAGTAAAAAATATGTTTTCATTTCCCCATTCTTAAAAGCATTTTGGTTACGTAATAACCCAATATAAAATGGATAATAACAACGAACAAATTGGAAATTGGTTTTTAGACCAATTGGCAGTTTACCAAGCTGCCAACAGCGATTATCAAACGATAAAAAATAATTTTGTTATTCGTAAAGCTGAATACAATATTATTATTGATGCTATTTTAAATAAAAAAGCAAAGGACCCTCTGCAACACGAACTTATTTTAGGAAGAAGAGGTAGTGGGAAATCAACTTTGCTAAAACGCATTGAAATTGAAATTGTTAAAGAACCCAAATTCAACAAAAAATTTATTGCCATCAATTTAGCCGAAGAGCAAGCAGGCATTTATCGACTATTCGATTTATGGGACCAAGTGATAGATGAACTAAAAAAGCAGCACCATTTTGATATTAATATCCCGGCTTATAATAGTTTTGACAACGACCAAGCTTATACACGACATTTATTTACATTGATTAACGAATGCTGCACCAAAAACAAAAAGCGTATCGTTTTGCTATTAGATAATTTTGACCGAATTGTAGAAAATTTTACCGATGATGGAAGTTTGCTACGTGAAACACTCATAAATTATAATACTATTCAAATTATAGCAGGAAGCACCAGAATGGACGAACATTTCTGGCGATACGATTTGCCGTTTTATGATTTTTTCAGAACACACAAATTGGAAGCTTTGAGTATAAAAGAAATAAACACCCTACTCACCCATTGGAGCAATTTGCTAAATATTGAAGACCTAAAGGAATTTGCAAAATTCAATATTGGTAAAATAGAAAACATAAAACTTTTGACGGATGGATTGCCAAGAACCTTACAATTTTTTATTCAAATAGTATTGCAAAAATCAGAAACAACTACTTATGAATATCTGAAAAAAACAATGGACAATGTGAGTCCTTTGTATCAGGAAAGACTAAAGAACCTGACTCCCCAATTGCGAAAAATAGTTTATGAAATGGCTTTTATTTGGGAAGCCTGCACTACGAAGCAATTGGTTGAGAAAGTTAAAATGGAAAGTAAACTCATTTCGGCAAACCTAAAAACATTAGTAGAAAAAGGTATTGTGGATAAAATCGAAACCAATAAAAAACAACATTTATATCGAATTTCGGAGCGGTTTTTTAATATGTGGTTGATTATTACTCAAGGCAATCCTGACCAAAAACGCAAAGCAAAATGGTTAAGTATTTTTCTTGAAAATTGGTATAATGCAAGCGATTTTAAAAAATTGGTAAACGACCACATCAGCAATTTAAAAATTGGCAAAACGGACTGGAATAATGCTTTATTGCTATCTAAAGGATTATGCCAAAGCAAATATATTTCTGTTGAAGAAAGAGATACTATTATTGAACTAACAGAAAATATTAAAGAAAAGGGAGTAGAAAACTACTTGATAGAACTGCCTGAGAAATATGATAGTATTATGGCAAAAATTATAAAATATCATGAAGATGAAAATTATTGTAAAGCAATAGGAATTGCAGAAACTATAGAGAATGAAGAAGATGGGATTAAGTTTTATGCTTTGGCAATTTTATACTATGAGCAACAAAAATATACCGAATCAGAAAACTATTATTTAAAAGCTATTGAAAAAGGACATATTGGTGCTTTATTCAATTTGGCAGTTTTATACTACGCCCAACAAAAATACAGCAAAGCAGAAAGTTATTATTTAAAAGCTATTGACAAAGGACATATTTATGCTTTAAACAATTTGGCAATTCTATACATTGACCAACAAAAATATACCAAAGCAGAAATCTATTATTTAAAAGCTATTGAAAAGGGACATATTAATGCTTTATACAATTTGGCAATTTTATATGACGCCCAACAAAAGTACGCCGAATCAGAAATTTATTATTTAAAAGCTATTGACAAAGGACATAGTGGTGCTTTAAACAATTTGGCAATTATCTATGCCAACCAACAAAAATACACCGAATCAGAAAGCTATTATTTAAAAGCTATTGACAAAGGATATAATGGTGCTTTAAACAATTTGGCTGTTTTATATTATCAAATGAATAAAAATAAAGCTAAAGCTTTGGAATATATTAATAAAGCTTGTGAAATAGATAGGAGCTTCAAAACAAATGAAAACCAAATTATTATTGAAATATGGAATGGGATTTTTAATAAGGTTGAAAAAAGGACAATAGAAATTATTAAATCAAATGATGAGACTACTATAAATGAATTATTTTTTGACTTATTGGTTCAACAACAAAAGCGTATTGTTTTAAATCTTTTTGAAGATAAAGTATTCGGTAAAGATTTACAAGAAAAATTTACCATTCTATATTATGTAACGCTGATTTTAAATAAAGTACAAGATGATAATTTATTACTGAAAATTCCACCTGAATTGCAATCTACAATTGACGAAATTTTGTTAAAAATCGAAACGAGCCAAAAGTTGTATGGCTATTAATATTCAGCTTGGTTAATTTAGATTTAGCTTTAACAAATGTCATTTGTAAATTAGTTGAAAAATGTTATTATTGCTGTTCATATCTAAATCAAATTTCTATGGTCAAACAAATCATTTTTAGTATTTCGATACTTATAACATTAGGAGTTTTCGGATACACAACATTAAGAGTAATTTCTTTTTTTAAACTTACTAAAGCAAATTTTCCAATAAAAGATTTTTGGAAAAGAATAGTTTTAACTATTAAGGTTGTTCTCTTGCAATCAAAAATTTTTAGGCGTCCTGTTTTAGGATTTTTACATGCTATAATATTGTGGGGATTTATCGTGATACTTGTCGGAAGCCTCGAAATGATAATTGATGGAATTACCGGAACAGAAAGAATTCTGTCTTTTATGGGACCTGTTTACGATGTGGTATTTGCTCTTGGAGATATCTATGGATTTTTGATTCTGATTTCAATAATTGTGTTCCTTTTCAGAAGATTATTTTTGCATGTTCCGCGTTTCAGCGGAATTGAAATGAAGCCAATTTCTCATAAAGATGCAAACTTTGCTTTGACTCTCATATTGTTGTTAATGATTTCTTTGTTAGGAATGAATGCTTTTTACATTGCTTCACATCCCGATAATTATCAAGGTGTTTTCCCGATAAGTGCAATTATTGCTCAATGGTTTTCGGGTATGTCACATGAAAATTTGCATATTTTACATGAAGTTAATTGGTGGACACATATTTTATTAATTTGTCTTTTTGCAAATATTCTTCCTTATTCCAAACATTTTCATGTTTTTATGTCTGCCCCGAATGTTTTTCTGAGTCGTCTGGAACCATTGGGATATATGAGCAATATGGAAAATGTAACCAAAGAAGTAAAACTAATGCTTGACCCTGATGCAGCTTTTGCTGATCCACCGGAAGGAGAAACTGAAGCAATAGAACGTTTTGGAGTTTTAGATGTTGAAGATGTGAGCTGGAAAAATTATTTTGATTCCTTGGCATGTACCGAATGTGGAAGATGTACTGCTGTTTGCCCTGCAAACATCACAGGAAAAATGCTCTCCCCAAGAAAAGTGATGATGGATTTACGAGCACGTATGAAAGAAAAAGCTCCGGGATTAATTAAAAATAAAGAATTTTCAGATAATAAATCATTTATTAAAGATTATGTTTCGGCAGAAGAAATTTGGGCTTGTACGACTTGTAATGCTTGTGCTCAGGAATGTCCGATTAACATTAATCATCCTTCCCTGATATTAGATTTAAGAAGATATTTGGTTATGGAAGAAGCTGCTGCACCTGCCGAGCTGAATGCAGTTTTTACAAACATTGAAAACAACGGTGCTCCCTGGCAATATTCACCGGATGACAGAATGCTGTGGGCTGATGAACTTGAAATTTCAATTTTAGCCGATAAATTTAATGAAGGTAAAAAACCCGAATATCTTTTTTGGGTTGGAAGTGCCGGAGCATTTGACGACAGATATAAAAAAGTTACTCGTGCATTTGCAAAAATTTTGAAATATTTAGATGTTGATTATGCAGTTCTCGGGACAGAAGAAACTGATTCGGGTGATATTGCACGAAGAGCCGGCAATGAAATGCTTTTTCAAATGCAAGCACTTCAGAACATTGAAATTTTTAATACGTATGAAGTGAAAAAAATAATCACCTGCGACCCTCATGATTATAATACTT
>CAYLPA010000024.1:22802-24114 GCA_964385385.1 uncultured Saprospiraceae bacterium
TATGAAGTGAAAAAAATAATCACCTGCGACCCTCATGATTATAATACTTTTCTTAATGAATATCCTGACCTTGGTGGAAAATATGAAGTAATTCATCACACACAGTTTCTAAATAATTTTATTAAGGAAGGAAAATTAAAAATTACTTCTCAAAAGTTTAAAGATAAAACCATTGTTTTCCATGACCCATGTTATCTGGGTCGAGCAAATGGTGAGTACAAAGCACCACGAAAAGTTCTTAATGCAATTCCTTCAACAAAAGTAGAAATGAAAAGGAATAAAAGCTATGCTTTATGTTGCGGTGCTGGTGGTGGACAAATGTTTAAAGAATGCGAAAAAGGGGATAAAGAAATTTTTATCGAAAGAACCGAAGAAGCTCTTGAAACAAAAGCTGATATTATTGCAACAGCCTGTCCATTCTGTATGGTTATGATGACAGATGGATTGAAATATAAAAACAAAGAAGAAGAAATTTTTAATTATGATATTGCCGAATTAGTTGCCGATGGTTTGGAATTGTAGAAAACTCTTTTTCTTTAGCTTTGAATAAAATAGATATTTTATTTTTGAACTAAATTAAAATCTATTAAATTTACAGAAAAATTATAAATATGAAATACAGGAGAGTCCTTTTAAAATTAAGTGGCGAATCTTTGATGGGTAGTAAAGACTACGGAATTGACCCTGACAGATTATCGAATTTTGCTAATGAAATAAAATCAGTTACAACAGAAAATGTTGAAGTTGCAATAGTTATTGGAGGAGGAAATATTTTCAGAGGAATTCAAGGAACAACAGAAGGAATAGACCGCGTTCAGGGTGATTATATGGGAATGTTGGCAACTGTGATTAATAGTATGGCACTCCAGTCTGCTTTAGAAAAAATTGATGTTAAAACAGAGCTCCTTTCAGGAATAACAATTGAACAGATTTGTAAACCTATGAGTAGCAGAAAAGCAATAAAACATCTCGAAAACGGAAAAGTTGTAATAATTTGTGGAGGAACCGGAAA
The DNA here is from genome assembly GCA_964385385.1 of uncultured Saprospiraceae bacterium. Classification (GTDB taxonomy): domain Bacteria; phylum Bacteroidota; class Bacteroidia; order Bacteroidales; family CAYLPA01; genus CAYLPA01. The sequence continues at coordinate 23,815 of CAYLPA010000024.1, forward strand.
TCCATATTTTACTACCGATACAGCTTCAGCTTTGAGAGCAGTAGAAATTAAAGCTGAGGTAATTCTTAAAGGAACACGAGTTGATGGAATTTATAATGCAGACCCCGAAAAAGAACCTAATGCTATAAAATTCGATAAGCTGACCTTTGATGAAGCTTTAAAAAAAGAATTAAAAATCATGGACCTTACCGCTTTTGCTCTTTGCAAGGAAAATAAATTGCCAATATTAGTTTTTGATATGAACACTTCGGGTAATTTGAAGAAAGTTGTTTCAGGTGAAAATATCGGGACGCTGGTTTC
>CAYLPA010000025.1:0-24059 GCA_964385385.1 uncultured Saprospiraceae bacterium
AATTTATTGAAAACTTTTTACATGCAATAGACACACTAATGTGGACACTACCTATAGCTAACTCTCGGGTAGATTAATATATCTATCCAATCTGACATATAATAATTATAATAACCTCCAAATAATTTAGTATTAAAATTTGAGACTTCTATTCCAAATCCCAAATTTCTGTATTTATATTCTAAACCATAGAGAAATATTTCTTTTGAATTTTCTTCCCATCTAAGAAACAGAAGTCCTATTCCTATTTCTGGAGTAATTATGTGTTTTCCATTAGGGGAAATTACAAAATCATAAGCTGCATTTAATGTAAAACCCACAAAGTTGGCTCCTCCAAACTGACCTTCAATTTTTAATTGTCCGTTCGCAAAAATTGAAAAAAGGCTTAGTGCTGATATTAAGAGTAGTTTTTTCATAATGATTAAAATATAATTTAAAATTATACTCAACTTCACTTATCAAAAAACTAAAGTAATGATTATTTTTCTAAAAATAAATGAGATTTGTGGAAAAATCAAAATTTCTTATTATTCGGTCTTTTGAAATTCTTCTTTTTATGAAAAACTTTTCTTTTGGATTTTGGATTTCCTTCTCTCCATTCAGGACCTGAACCAATTTTTTCGGGAGGTTGAAGTTTTGGAATAGTAATTTCTATCAATTCTTCAATCATTTTCAGCATGTGCATATCTTTTGGATTGACAAAAGTTATTGCTTCGCCTTTTGCATTGACACGGGCAGTCCGTCCAACGCGGTGAACATAATCTTCAGCGTCGTGAGGAACATCAAAATTTACAACCATATTAATTTCTTTCACATCTATACCACGACTCATCACATCAGTTGCAACTAAAATGCGAATTTGCTTAGCCATAAATCCATTCAAAACTTCTTCTCGTTTATCCTGAGTCAAATCGGAAGAAATCCCCTGAGCAGGAAAACCTGAACTTTTCAATGACCTTACAATCTCATTTACCTTAGCCTTTGTAGAAGAAAAAACAAGAATACTGTCGTAATGTTTACGTTCAGCCAAAACATGACTTAAAACCTTTACTTTCTGCAAATCATAACATAAATAAGCCTTTTGGTCAATACCTTCGGCTGGTTTCGACATTGACAAAGATATTTCAAGGGGATTATGTAATATCCTTTTTGCCAATGCTCGAATACTATTCGGCATAGTAGCACTAAACATTAAGGTTTGATGGTTTTTTGGCAGATATGAAATAATTTTATTTATATCATCAACAAATCCCATATCCAACATTCTGTCGGCTTCATCTAATACCAGATGTTTGATATTACTAAAATAGTCGTTTGTTGATTGTAGATGTGACAATAATTTGCCAGGAGTAGCAACAATAATTTCGGCACCTTTTTGTAATGCTTCTTTTTGCAATACCCAATCCTGCCCATCGCCACCACCATAAACAGCTTTTGAACCAACAGAAACAAAATAGGAAAGACCTTGTATTTGATGTTCTATTTGAATTGCTAACTCTCGTGTTGGTACAATTATTAATGTATCTGTCTTGCTGCCACTTTTGCCAATTAGTTTATTAAGAATTGGCAAAACAAAAGCAACAGTTTTACCTGTACCTGTTTGAGCACAAGCAATCAGGTCCTTGTTTTTTAGAATTATTGGAATAGCCAGCTCTTGAACAGGCGTGGCATTTTCAAAACCCATATAGGATATGGCTTCCATTAATTGTTTATTGAGATTGAATTCTGAAAATTTCATACGGTTTTTAATGTTTGCTTTTGTTAACAAACATTGGCAAAATTAAGTAAATAATTAATCATCTAATTGTAAATTTTCACTTTTGTCAAGAAAGTTCTTTTTTTGAAAGAATGCTCTAAGATTTGACGATTAATAAATATACGAAAATAGCTTTTTAACTTGGTTTTTGAATATTACAATTTATCGTTACCAACTTAGACTTTATACATTCCCTCTCTTAAAGCCTGAATTCTCTCATCAGAAATATATTCGTCGTAATTCATAAGTTTATCAATTATTCCATTTGGTGTTAATTCAATAACTCTTGTACAAACTGAACGAATAAACTCATGGTCATGTGAGGACATAAAAATATTTCCTGGAAATTTAACCAGATTATTATTAAAAGCCTGAATTGACTCCAGGTCAAGGTGGTTTGTGGGAGTGTCCAATATCAAAGCATTTGCATCTAAAAGCATCATCTTGGAAATCATGCAACGCATTTTTTCACCACCGGATAAAACATTAACTTTTTTATGCATTTCTTCGCCTGCAAACAACATCTTTCCCAAATATCCACGAATATAAAGGTCGCTGGTGTCGGCAGTAAACTGGCAAAGCCAATCGAATAAACTTAATTCGTTTCTAAAATAAGCAGAATTATCAAGTGGTAAATAAGCAGATGTGATTGTTTGTCCCCATTTAAAACTTCCACTATCAGCTTTTTGTTTATCGTTTAGGATTTCAAAAAAAGTAGTCATGGCACGGGAATCTCTTGAAAGGAAAATAATTTTATCGCCTTTGTTTGCATAAAAATCAGCGTTCTTAAACAATAGTTTTCCATCGACGCTTGCACTCAATCCATGCACTTCGAGTATCATATCGCCAGCTTCGCGTTCGGGTTTAAAAATAATTCCCGGGTATTTTCTTGTTGATGGCTTAATATCTTCAATATTCAGCTTTTCAATCATTTTCTTACGACTTGTGGCTTGCTTGGATTTTGAAACATTCGCACTAAAACGTCTGATAAAGTCCTGTAGTTCTTTCTTTTTTTCTTGGGCCTTCTTATTTTGCTTTTGCAGTTGTCGCATCGCCAATTGGCTACTTTGATACCAGAAAGTATAATTCCCTGCAAACATTTGAATCTTCCCAAAATCAATATCAACAATATGTGTGCTGATAGCATCTAAAAAGTGTCTGTCGTGAGAAACAACCAAAACTGTATTCTCATAATTAGCCAGATAATTTTCTAACCACATTACAGTTTCAAGGTCGAGGTCGTTAGTAGGCTCATCAAGTAGTAAGTTATCAGGCTTTCCAAAAAGAGCTTGAGCAAGCAATACTCTAACTTTTTGTTTACCGCTCAAATCTTTCATTAAAATATGATGAAACTCTTCTTTTATTCCTAAATCACTCAATAAAGTTGCTGCATCGTTTTCGGCGTTCCAACCGCCCATATCTGCAAACTTCTCTTCCAGTTCAGCAGCTTTCATTCCGTCTTTGTCAGAAAAATCTGCTTTCGCATAAATTACATCTTTCTCCTGCATAATGCTCCACATTTGTGAGTGGCCTTTCATCACAGCATTAAGAACTGTGTATTCATCAAACGCAAAGTGGTCCTGGCTTAAAACAGAAAGTCTTTCACCCGGCTCCATTGACATTTGACCTGCTGAAGAATCAATTTCTCCAGAAATAGCTTTTAAAAAAGTTGACTTCCCTGTTCCATTGGCTCCTATTACACCATAACAATTTCCTGCTGTAAATTTTATATTTACTTCCTGGAAGAGGATACGTTTACCAAATTGGATTTTAAAATCTGTTACTGCAATCATTTATTAATTGTCAATTTATGCTTGTAAAAATGTGTGCAAAAGTAGGGATAAAAGGAACAGCTATTACTGAAATGTGGATTAAAGTTAAGATTGCTATTTATAGTGGCTTAAGTTCTGAGAAACAAGATGATAATAATTATCTAACGGTTTTTTGATCATATGAAAATAGAAATATAAACTTAGTCCTTACAAGATTTCCATTATGAAGTCCGGGAAACAAAAATTTAATTTGTGGTAAGATTCTTTTTTATAGATTTCAAAGCACTATTTAAAACTCAATAATTTCTTTAGGTTTCAAATTATTTTCCATAGTCCAGAAATGAGCTTGTCCATGAGCAATTCTAAAAATTACCAAAGCAGGACTATCTGCAGTCATTCCAAAAGTCTTCAAAAAAGGTCTTTCAAGCAATACCTTTTCTTTTAGTTTTATATCAGTAAGAAATTCTACTTCTCCAGTAATTCTTAACATTGTCCCAATCATTCCTTCATGTTTGTAAAAACAAACTTCAGTTTTGGGATTCTTTTTAAGTTGAGCAGGAAATTCTTTTATTGAACCGCTTTGAAAATAAAATCCACTTTCATCGGCAAACCAAAATCCCAAAGCTCGAACTCTTGGTTGGTCATTCTCCACAGTTGCTAAATAGCATATTGGATTTTCGTTAGAGAACTTTATGCAATCTTCAATTCTATTTTTCATTCATTTAATATTTATATAATTTCTGATTTTTGGAATAAATTTTCAAAATTAATAATATTGGGGAAATGTAGGAAATTGTTTTGGATTTTGGTTAAATTTTAACATTTCTGTTGCTGCGTATTTTCTTTTTATGTATTTTTGAATTTCTAATTCTTTTATATAATTCAGCATAAAATTTTATGAGAAAATTTCTATTATTATTTTTAATAAACTTTATAACTATATCATTATTTTCACAAACAATAGTTTATCACGAAAATTTTGAATTAACCTCTTTGGCAGATAGTGTTGTTTCATCAGGAAATACAAATTGGGGTATCTCAACAAAATTATCAAACAATGGTTTAAGAGCAGATACAGCTTCAATTTCAGCTATTGGCGACACAGCTATTTTATCAACAATTTCATTTAGCACCAGTGGCTATTTGTTTGTAACATTAAATTTTGCTCATATCTGTAAGATTGAATTTTTTGATGCTGCAATCATCGAAGTATCAAACGACAGTGGCTCAACCTGGACACAACTAACTGGTAGTCATTATCAGGGAAACGGACAGTTCGTAACTATTGGCAGCAAATTTTCATCAACATCCTACAGCAACTGGTTACCTGCTCAAAACACAGCAATCCCTACAAATTTATGGTGGAAAAACGAGACATTTAATATATCTGCAATTGCCGGAAACAGCGCAAATGTAATGGTAAGGTTTAAGATGACTGATGTAAACAGTTCGGGAGGTGCAGGAACTTATGGCTGGCTAATTGACGACATAGAAGTTATTGCTGCTATTGATGAATTAGACCCACCTTTAATTTCTTTGCTTCAACCCATTCCTTCAGGCACAATTTTCAGTCTCGGTCCTTTTGATGTTAATGCTGAAATAATCGACACTTCAGGAATTGATACCGCTTATATTGTCTATACTGTTAACTTCGGCAGTGCCGATACAGTTGGAATGACAGAAGTTGCTCCCGATACTTTCAAAGGTTTTATTCCTGTTGTTCAGGACTTGGATTCTGTTTGCTATTATGTTGTTGCTATTGATTCATCTTTGATTTCAAATCTATCTTCAAGCCCAGCTAACGGATGTATTTCTTTCACCGCAAGCTCTGGAATTCATTTACCTTATTTTGATAATTTTGATGGAATTGATACGCTCTGGTATGGAATCACTACCGACACTGCCACACAGTGGGAACTTGGAATTCCAACTTATGGTTTATTAAATTCAGCCCATTCATCACCACGAGTATGGGGAGTAAATCTTGACACATCTTACAATGAGTTAGACACTGCATATCTTTATTCGCCATTTTTTGATTTTTCAAGTGCTTTAGATATGAAACTTTCGTTCTGGCAAAACAGAAATACAGAATTTCAATGGGATGGATGTCATTTCGAATATTCTACAAACGGTTTAACATGGGGAAAATTAGGAACATTAAACGACCCAAATGGAGTAAACTGGTATAACGATACAACTTATTCTGCAAGTGGCCAGGGGCAATGGACAGGCAATTCCAGCGGCTGGATAAAATCGGAATACCCTTTAGATATTTTTAATAATAATCCAATGGTACAGTTCCGATTTGTTTTTATCTCAGACCCTTATGTAAGTTATGAAGGAATTATTATTGACGACATTTCTATAATTCCTAAATCATCAAACGATGCGGGAGTAATTTCAATACTTGAACCAAACAGCGGTTGTGGATTAAGTTCAGATAGTGTGAAAATAATGATTAGAAATTATGGCAGCGATACTATCAACGGTGGATTAACTGCTAACTATAAACTTTATGGCAGCTCACAAATAATAACAGATACAATAACATCACAAATTTTATCAGGCGACACATTGTATCATACATTTTCTACTCCCGTTAATCTATCAGTTACTTCTTCAGATTCAACTTTTACAATTATTTCTTACACAAAACTGATTGGAGATACAATTTATCTGAATGATACAATAACAAAATCTGTTACTTCAGGCATTGTTCCTCCCTATCCTGTAATTTCAGATGTTACAATTCCTTATGCAAGCTCAACAACTCTGACTGCTATTTCATCTGATTCAATATATTGGTACAATGTTCCTTGGGGAGGAAACAATATTCATTTGGGAGCAAGTTTCACTACAGGTATTTTGTATGATTCTGCAACTTATTATCTCGAAGCAAGAACAGGTGTTCCTGATATAAAATTAACAGAAGTAACCTTGAATTCATCGGGTATTGGTTGCTCAAATCCTTACCCTCCCTTCATTACATCTTTGTGGGATGGCATCGAAATTACTAATCTCGGCAACAGCCAGGCAAATGTATCAAACTACTCTGTTCATCTGGAACTTGTAGGAAATTACCTTAACTTCACTATTCCGCAGGGAGTAAATCTGGACCCGGGGCAAACATTATTATTGACTTATTATTCTAATCCTGTATTGCTTGATGATACTGCTAACAACTTTTTTATTGTTAGCACCAACACTTATATAAATACAACATCATCGCATGGCTATTACATTAAAGACCCAAATGGAAATATAGTTGATGCCGCTGCTTTTAACTCTTATGTTTTTTCTACAGCTTCAGGAATAACTTCAACCGATTGGTCAGGGAGCATTTCGGGAACTTCTACAAAAAGCGGTTTTATCAGAGTTGTTTCTGATAATAATACTGCATCCGACTGGGTTATATCTGACGCCCCCTCGCCTATCCAAACTATTGGCAGTTTGAATCCAATGCTTAGCTTGCCACCGGGAATAGGTTGCTCAAGTAATAGAGTAGCTGTTAATGTTAATTTATCTGATATTCCAAATTTTGATGCCGGTATCTTGTCTGTTGATTCACCAATAACTGCTATTAACCTTACAAATGCAGAACAGATTTTCATTAAAATAAAAAACTATGGAAAAGATACCATATCAAATTTTCCTGTAAGTTATGTAATTAATAATAATCCTGTAGTTACTGATACTGTTTTTACTTCAATATTACCCGGCGATACTTTTAATTTTGCTTTCACAACAACAGCAGACCTTTCGGGACATTATATTTATCAAATTAAAACATATCCAACACTTGCTGGTGACAGCATTGAAATAAACGATACAGCTTATGCTACCGTTATTAATCAGTTGCCGGCATATTGTGCTTCAGGTGCAAACTATAATTACAATTCAGTAATTGATGAAGTAATTTTTAATACAATTTCAAACAACACAGCTTCGCAATGTGCTAAGTATTCAGACTTCACAACTATCTCAACTTCTGTTTACAAAAGTTTAACTTATCCCTTGAGTATAATCCTTGGAACTTGTGGAAGTAATTATACAAAGGGAGCAAAAGTATATATTGATTGGAACTGCGACGGTGATTTAACTGATCCCGGAGAAGAAATTGCTACAATAGGAACAACATCAATGACAACTTCTTATACTATTTATGTAACAGTTCCAACTAGTGCTTCAACAGGAATAACAAGGATGAGAATTGTTTGTGAGCAAACATCCAATATATCGAGCATTACCCCTTGCGGTAGTTTTTATTATGGTGAAACCGAAGATTATACAGTTGATATTATTCCACCTTTTTCGCAAGATGCAGGTATTACCGATATTATAGAACCTATTTTCCCTTTATTTGTTGACAATAGTGTACAAATTAAAGCTCGCATACATAATTACGGAAGCGATACTCTTACTTCAATTCCTTTAGCTTATACTATCAATGGTGCAAATCCAGTGATTGAAACCTTCACAGGAACTTTGTATCCGGGTGATGATGTTGACTATTCCTTTAATCAAAATTTAACTGTTCCTTTAGACACTTTTGATTTATGTGTTTACACTGCACTTGCTAACGATGGCTTCAATCAAAATGACACATCTTGCACCACTTATGTTGGAGAACCACAATACACTATTTTATATTTTAATGACTTTGACGGTAATAAATTTAATCAGTTTTATTATACTTATCCATCGAGATGGGAGAATGGAATTCCTAAAGCAAGTGTTATAAATTATCCACACAGTTCGCCGCATGTTTGGGCAACAAACCTTGATGGGAATTATCTTAACAATCAAGATGATGATTTGTTTTCTCCATTTTTAAACTTTTCATCTGTTAGTGGAATTAAATTGAGATTCTATCATTGGTTCGAAACAGAATTTGGTAATGATGGATGCAGTATGCAATATACAATTAATGGAGGAGCAACATGGATAAATTTAGGATACTATACCGACCCAAAAGGAACAAACTGGTATAATTCTCAAGCAAATGGGCTTAACTCATGGACAGGTCAAAATGGAAAATGGATGTATTCATCGTATGATTTGTCGGATTTAAATAATTATCCTACAGATGTTCAATTCAAATTTAATTTCAGAACAAATTATTCAATAAGTAATTTCAATGGATGGGCTATTGATGATTTTGCAATTACTGTTGATAAAATTGCAAAAGATGCCGGCATTGTTCAAATTGTTAATCCCGATTCTATAACTCCTAACGGTTCTACGGTTGAAGTAAAAGTAAAAATTCAAAATTTTGGCTCCGACACTTTAACAAGTATTCCTGTTAATTATAATGTTAATTTCGGAATTCCGATTTCTGAAACATGGACTGGCGTACTATTGCCAAACGATACAGTTGATTATACTTTTAACGCCACCTTTATTTCTCCTTTAAATTATCATTTATGTTGCTGGACAACACTTGTCAACGACAGTTATAATTTCAACGATTCAACTTGTGATTATTTGTCAATCTATGGCTTGGATGATAAAAAGCTTGTGCATTTTTCTTTAGAACAAAATATTCCAAATCCTGCATCTGGAAAGACTTATATAAATTTTGAAATTCCTAATTCTGGTAATATTGATTTTAAGCTTATGAATGTTTTAGGACAAATTATTTATTCCGAACAAAAATCATTTGGCAAAGGAAAACAACAAATTGAATTAAATGTTTCATCAATGCCTTCCGGTTTATACTATTATTCCTTAGAATTTGACAAAAGGAAATTAAGCAGAAAAATGATTATCTATTAATTTTGAGAATCATTTTTCTTGTTTATAATTCTATTTGAGAATTTTAGTCGAACAATGACTTCAAATGAATGAAAGCACTTACCATTTCTCGGGCCGCTTTCTCAGATTTAGCACCAAAACTTGCTTCATTATCCGTACGATGTTTGTCTTCTAAAATATAATCCAAGCTCACACATTTATTATCGCATTTTAATAGAGCATCATACCAACCTTCAAGTGGAGTATTATATTTTATTGAGGTAATATTTTTGATATTGAATTTAAGACTCGAAGCTTTTGATATAAATTCAATTTCCCCAGTTTTACTGCATGTTAAGTTATTTTCACCCGGGTCTTTCAACAATTTGTTGATGTAATCAACAGTTTGTTTTACATTCTTTTTTGAAATGTCCGATTCCTGCGTTTTTGCAGAAAAAGGAATAATAAAAAAAATGATTACTGAGAGAAGAATTGTGTTTTTCATTTGTTTGTTTATTTAATGAAAATTGAAATATTAAATTTATTATTCAATTTAACACTACGTAGTTAAATTATCAGAAAATTACAAAGTGTTTATCGTGCAATGTTATTCTATTATTTATTGGAATTCATTTTACATTACAACTTTTCTTCCGATTTTTTCAATCTTAAGTTGAGTATATTTTGTTTTTTCATCAAAGTTAAAAGTCATAATTTTTCTTTTTTCTCCAATTTTTTCATTTATTAAATTTTTAATATTTACAACTGCACCATATTCAATAAATATATCGAAAAATTCTTCATAGTCTTTCCCCCAATAAATCATTGCACATGCCATTGGTGCTCCTTTTCCAACATCTAATCCATTTTCAAGAAATTTTAATCTAGTATCATATAGAAAACAAATTGCTCTTGCCTGCCCAAACACACTTTGTTTCCAATGTCCTGTATTTGTAGCTACTGGGACTAAAGCTAATATTTCCGAACCATAATTTTGATGAGTTAAAGCACATTTTGCTAACCAATTTTTTATTGTCGTTCCTCTTTCTCTGTCTGCTCCATAAGGAGGATTTATATAAATTGTAGGATAGTTCCAATCTTCTTTAAGCCCATCATTTTGGGGAAGCATAAACTCAGTTTCAGCTTTAACAATTGAATATTGATTTGAACAAGGGTCCAATGAAATTGAACCACCAAAAAAACGCTTAATGGCTTTTACATATTTAGGAGGAGTACTCCAACTTTGACTTTGTGAATTTACTGTTCTACCTGCACTCATAATATTTCCCCCCAATTTTTAGAACGCAATTCTATTAGTTTGTTCTTTAGCTCCATAATTGTTTTTTGTTCTGGGGCAATGATATTAAACCAATCTTCAATTTCATTTATTTTATCAGAAAAATATTTAAGTAAAACAGCATCTGCTTCAAAATCCATTTTTACTTTAGTAAATACATTGCGTTTTTTATTAGCAGTATAACTTCTTATAAAAGCTTCTTGCACTTTGATATATTTATAGGTTGGATTAAGTAATAATTCATCAATAAATTGAACTAAACCATTATCATTCAGAAAAATTAGCCAATCATAAGATTGAGCTAACACTTTTAATTCTTTATTATGGTTTTCTGCTGTAAGCCAATTTCCATGATTACTGACAACACCTACTGAAAGTATAAATTTTTTTTAGTAATTCGGCATCTTTAGAATATATAATTTCTTCCATTAACTCAACATAGGGTTTTATGTATGGCTGATTGTTAGATTTATAAATAATACCATATTTCTCACCAGTGTCAGTCCTAATTTTTTGTAATGATGATGTAGTTCTTGCAACATATGCACCTTGCTTTGCTTTTTCAATTGTTTGAGGACCTTTTTTATTTCCTTCCTCAACTCCAACCCTTTTGCATTCAAACATAGCATAAGGTTTTTTTAATTGCTCAAAAACCAACAATTCATATTCTTTTTCTCCAATATTTTTAAAGCTGGTTAATAAAAAAGAGTCATTAGATTCTCCTATAGTACAAGCATTTCGTAAAACATTATGCTTGTCCAGTATATTGTTATTCTTTTTATCAAATTTTAAAATATCAATTTTAGATTCTAATTCTTTTAATATTTTATTTGCAGTTATGGAGTTTCCATCCTTAGCAATTTTGATTTCATACTTCTTAATTATTGGATGCAATGAATATTCAACATTGTGAGAGATGTCACTATTACCGTATTCAACAAGACCTCTTTCTATTGAAATCGAATTGTTGAATCCCCATGTTTTCAATATATAATAGGAAATAATTTCAACTATTGTTCCAAGTGCTCTACCAGCAGCTTTCTTTTTATCTTGTGTATAATGAAAAACTTTTTCACCAAGTGCATTTTGTAATTTATCTATAGATTCGAATGCCATATTTTTACATAATTTTTAATAATTACAAAAGTACATAAAATTTCAAATTTATACTAACAAATAAAAATCAAGTAGAAATTCATAGATGAAAATAAAAAAGGATGCTATTCAAAATAATAGCATCCTTAAATTACACAAATTAAATGTATTAATTCATAAACATTTCAATATCGTCATCAACTTCACCAATACCTGCAATTCCAAAATTATCAATAAGTACTTTTGCAACATTAGGAGATAAAAATGCTGGTAAAGAAGGCCCAAGATGAATATCTTTTACACCTAAATAAAGTAAAGCTAATAAAACGGTTACAGCTTTCTGTTCGTACCATGCAATATTATAAGCAATTGGCAAATCATTGATATCATTAAGCTCAAAGATTTCTTTAAGTTTAAGAGCAATAACTGCTAAAGAGTAAGAGTCATTACATTGTCCGGCATCTAAAACTCTTGGTATGCCACCAATATCGCCAAGATTAAGTTTATTATATCGAAATTTCGCACAACCTGCAGTAAGAATCACTGTATCTTTCGGAAGTTTCTCTGCAAACTCGGTATAATAATTTCTATCTTTATGTCGTCCGTCGCAACCTGCCATTACAAAGAATTTTTTTATAGCTCCTGATTTAACAACATCTACAATTTTGTCAGATAATTCCATAAGTTGATTATGAGCAAAGCCACCAATTATTTTTCCTTTTTCAATTTCTATCGGAGCTTCACATTTCTTTGCATGTTCAATTATTTGAGAAAAATCTTTTGGATTTCCATCTACTCTTTCGGCAATATGAGTTACACCTTCAAATCCTACTAAACCTGTTGTGTAAACTCTAGCTTTATAAGATTCTTTTGGTGGAACAAGACAATTTGTTGTCATAAGTATTGGTCCGTTGAAAGATTCAAACTCTTTATTTTGCAACCACCATGCATTACCATAATTTCCAATAAAATGCTTATACTTTTTAAGAGAAGGATAATAATTTGCCGGTAACATTTCTCCGTGAGTATAAACATCAATTCCTGTTCCTTCTGTTTGTTTCAGCAATTCTTCCATATCTTTCAGATCGTGTCCGCTAATAAGTATTCCGGGATTCTTCTCAACACCTATATTCACTTCAGAGATTTCAGGATTTCCGTAAGATTCTGTGTTTGCTTTATCTAATAAAGCCATAGTGTTAACAGCATATTTTCCACATTCCAGTACAAGAGCAACTAGCTCGTCAACTGTAAGATTATCATTTAAAGTTGATGTCAAAGCTTTTCTTATAAATACATGTAAACTTTTATCATCATAATCTAAAACCATAGCATGATGAAGATATGCAGCTAAACCTTTCAGTCCGTATATCAATAATTCTCTTAACGAACGAACATCTTCGTTTTCTGTAGAAAGAACTCCAATTGTTGCAGCTTTCTTTTCAAACTCTTCAATTGTGTTTGCTGTCCATTTTCCAGCATCATGCAATTTGCAAGAACAATCCACGTCTTTGCAATTAGATTTTACTCTTTCTCTGAGCAATAAACCTTTTTTGATTTTTTCAGCAATTACGTATTTGTCAAAATTAACATTTGTAATTGATGTAAATAGAGCGTCAACATTGAATTCATTAATTTCATCATCTTCAATTTTAGTATTTTCCATACACATAGAAATCCCTTTTGAAGTATAAATTAACAAATCGAGCAAATTTGAAACATCTTCACTTTTGCCACAAACACCTTTTATTATACAGCCGGTTCCTTTTGCTGTTTCCTGACATTGATAACAAAACATACTCATTTTTTTAATTTTTTATTAGTTAATATTTATTTACAATTACTTAATATTTTTTTATTAGCCTTTGCCTTCTCCTACATCCATTCTTCAGACAACACTTCACCTCTAACTCCAACAACAATAGCTTTCACAGGTACTTTTCTTTCTGATTGTGAGATTGCAGTTTTTATAATTTGTAATAAACCACTACAGCATGGCACTTCCATCATCATCACAGTTATTGTGTTTATTTTTGCATCATTTATCAATCTTATTAATTTATCAATATAAGATTCAATGCCTGAGTCAAGTTTTGGACAAGCAATTATGAGGGTTTTACCTTTTAAATAATTTTGATGAAATCCCCCCATTGAAAAGGCAACACAATCGGCTGCAAACAGCAAATCGGAATTTTTGAAATACGAAGCTGAAGGATTGATTAAATGCATTTGAACAGGCCATTGCATTAGCTCCGATTCAGAAGTTGTTTGTTCTCTTTTTGGCAAACTTGCTTTGTTCATCTGCTTAATATCAATATTAAAATCAATAGGTTTTGAGCCGGGACATCCACCACTGCAAGCATTGTTTTCTTCTATGCTTTCGTCTTTCATCTTATCATCAAAATTTTTCTTAACATTCTCGAATTCAAATCCCAATGAATCTTTATTTTCTTCAAGATAATTAAAACCCTCCTGAAAAAATTTCATTTCATTATGTTCTTTAAGATGATGCAAATGAGCAATCACTACATTTTCACCTTTATTAACCATCTCCTTAATTACCAATAATTCATCATAAGCTTCAGCTTCTCTTTGCTCTATTGTTATTGCTCCTTGGGGGCAATGACCTATGCAAGCTCCAAGTCCATCACACATCAAATCACTAACTAAACATGCTTTTTCGTCAATTATTTGTAATGCACCCTCATGACAATTTGGAATACATAATCCACAACCATCACATAATTCTTCATCTATTTTTATAATATCTCTTTTCATGTTGAATAGCTTTTTATTAATTTATTGACAAAATTACAATGCAAGGCAACAACAAATTGTATCTTATGTTACAAACACGAATTATTTTTTAAAAAATTTAGGAGATAATTAAAAAAAAAATTGTAATATTGAATATATTAACGAAAATCGTTAATGGGTTCTACGATTTTTTTAAATCAAAAGAGAAAAAATGAATTTTTAGAACCCACCATTAAAAACAGACATTATGAAAAACAAGTTTTATTTACTGCTAGGTTTCGGGACTATAATTGTAATAAGCCTCATTTTAAGCCTTCAAGGCTGTAAAAAGGATAATGAGTTACCCACATGTACAATTACTTCTCCTTTAAATGGAGCATCGGTATCTAAAGGAGCGATTGTAACAATATCAGTTGGAGCTGAAGATTCTGACGGAGAAATAACTGAAGTTAGATTTTTTATTGATGGTGTTGGAATGAGTACTGCTAGTAGTTTCCCTTATAACTTTGAGTGGAATACTACAAATGTATCTGTTGGAAATCATACAATAAAAGCAACAGCTTATGATGATGAAGGGGCTACACAATCAAGTGATATAAGTGTTAGTATCATTGCGAACTCTGGAAATAATACTCCTGTAGCAGCATTTACTGCTAGTTCAACTTCAATTAATACTGGACAGTCAGTATCATTTACTGATCAATCAACCAATACTCCAACAGCATGGTTATGGAATTTTGGCGATGCTGGAACTAGCACTTTACAAAATCCATCTCATACATACAGTTCAGCTGGAACATATACAGTCAGTTTAACTGCTACAAATACTTATGGTTCTGATATTGAGACGAAAACAAATTATATAACTGTAAGTTCCGGATCAACAGTATCTAATGTAACTAATCCAACAACCGGCAAAATATGGATGGATCGCAATCTCGGTGCTTCACAAGTAGCAACAAGCAGCACCGATGCCGCTGCCTATGGAGACCTATACCAATGGGGTCGTGCTGCTGACGGGCATCAAAGCAGAATATCAGGTACAACAACTACTCTAAGCAGTAGCAATACTCCAGGGCACAGCAATTTTATAAAAGCATCAAGCACCCCCTATGATTGGCGAAGTCCTCAAAATACTAACTTGTGGCAGGGCGTAAATGGTGTAAATAACCCATGTCCAAGTGCATACAGGCTGCCAACAGAGGCAGAATTGAATGCAGAACGCCTTAGCTGGAGCAGCAATAACAAAGCAGGTGCTTTTGCCTCACCCCTTAAATTGCCCGTGGCAGGCTACCGCAACTACAGCGATGGTTCGCTCGGCCTTGTGGGTTCCTACGGCTACTATTGGTCAAGTACCTTGAGTGGTGCTTACTCGCGGAGGCTGTTCTTCGGCAGTAGCGGTGCCAGTATGAACCTCAACTACAGGGCGTACGGCTGCTCTGTGCGTTGCCTTAAGGATTGACACTTTGATTTATTTTACCCTGAGTTTATCGAAGGGTTGACACTTTGACACTTTAACTCCCTGTTCCGCAGGACAGGGAGTTTTTATATACCGCCTTTGGCGGGGGATTTTTTAAAAAAATATGCTCTATTTTTATAGAAATTTAAAAACCATTAAATCATGTATTCCAAAATTTCCGAATCTCCAATTTTTCAAGGAATAAGTTCCGGTGAAATAGCTCACATATTAAATCTCGTTCATCATCAGATTAAAACTTTCGATAAGGAAACAATAATTGCATTCAGCGGTGACGAATGTAAAAACTTATATATTCTAATAGAAGGGAGCGTTAGAGGAGAGACTGTTGATTTTAGAGGAAAGATTATTAAAATTGAAGATATTAATTCACCTGACACTTTTGCCGAAGCATTTTTGTTTTCGGATGAAAGTAATCTTCTTGTAAATATTATAACAAATACTCAAGCTAAAATTTTAATCATCTATAAAAATGATTTATTACAATTATTCAATTTAAACAGAAAAATATTAGAAAATTATTTAAAAATTATTTCCAATAGGTTTATTGTTGTTACAAAAAAATTGAAATTTTTATCTTTAAAAACCATCAAAGGAAAACTGGCAAACTACATTTTAAGCCTTGAAAGAAAACATAAAGGAAAACAACAATTTTCAATGGGTAAAACTCAGGAAAAATTAGCTGAATATTTTGGAGTAACTCGTCCTTCATTAGCAAGAACAATAGGAGAAATGCAAAATGATGGTTTTTTCGAAATCACCAGAAAAGAAATTAAAATCCTTGACAAAAATGCTTTAATTGAATTATTAAAATAAAAAAAAAGACATGCAAAAACATGTCTCTAAAAATTTTGGAAAAATCTTAATTTCTTTCAGTACTCTGAACAACGCATTAATATGCAAACAAAGGTCTGTCAGACATCATGCCATTAACTCTTTCCTTTACAGATTCTAAAGTTTTTTCATCTTCAACATTCATAATCACTTCATCAATCATTTCAACAATAGGTTCCATGTGTTCTTCTTTTAATCCACGGGTAGTAATTGCGGGAGTACCAACACGTAAACCAGAAGTTTGAAAAGGTGAACGATCATCAAAAGGCACCATATTTTTATTGATTGTAATATCAGCTCTTTCAAGAGTTTTTTCTACAATTTTACCGGTAATTTCAGGCACTTTGGTTCTAAGATCAATCAACATTGAATGATTATCAGTACCACCAGAAATAACATGATAACCTTTTTCAATAAAAGCCTTAGCCATTACTTGTGCATTTTTCTGCACCTGAACAATATACTCAAGATAAGAATCTGTTAGAGCTTCGCTGAAAGAAACAGCTTTGGAAGCAATGACATGTTCGAGAGGTCCACCTTGTTGTCCTGGGAATACAGCAGAATTTAATACTGCCGACATCATTCTGATTTTTCCTTTTGGAGTAGTCAATCCCCAAGGATTTTCGAAATCTTCACCCATCATAATCATTCCACCTCTTGGACCTCTTAGGGTTTTATGAGTTGTTGTTGTAACAACATGACAATATGGTAGTGGATCATTTAACAAACCTTTTGCAATTAATCCTGCAGGATGAGCAATATCAGCCATCAACAGAGCACCAATTTTATCGGCAATATCACGCATGCGTTCGTAATCCCAATCACGAGAATAAGCAGAAGCGCCTGCAAGAATTAGTTTTGGTTTTGATTCTAAAGCAATCTTTTCCATTTCATCATAATCTACAGTTCCTGTATCTTTTCTTACATGATAAGGAATTGGATTATATAAAATTCCTGATAAGTTTACATGAGAACCGTGGGATAAATGGCCACCATGAGAAAGGTCTAATCCTAGAAATGTGTCACCAGTTTTTAAAAGAGCAAAAAAAGCTGCTGCATTTGCCTGTGCTCCGGAATGAGGTTGTACATTAACATATTCGGCACCAAAAAGTTCTTTAGCTCTATCAATTGCTAATTGTTCTGTTTCGTCAACGTTTTGACAACCTCCATAATAACGTTTGCCTGGATAACCTTCAGCATATTTATTTGTCATTACAGAACCCATAGCTTCTAATACTTGATTGCTAACAAAATTTTCAGAAGCAATTAATTCTATTCCTGTTGTCTGGCGTTTTATTTCTTTATTTATTACATCAAAAACTTGTTTATCTCTTTCCATAATATCTATAAATTAAATTTTATTTAAAATCTCTTTATTTATGGCAAAATTAAAAAAAAATTAACGAATTTATGTATTTTTGCATAAATTGTTTTGGCAAACAACAAGCATTAATCAATATCAAATAATCTGTTTGTATTTAATAAAATTCTTTTATGATAAAATTTGACAAATTCACTTTGAACAACGGACTAAAAGTTATAGTTCATAAAGATAAAACAACGCCGGTTGTAGCTATGAACATTATATATAATGTTGGTGCTATAAACGAGAATCCAAAAATGACAGGTTTTGCACATTTATTTGAGCATTTAATGTTTGGTGGTTCAACGAATATTTCAAGATATGATGAGCCTCTCGAAAAAGCCGGAGGAGAAAACAATGCATTTACAAATAGTGATTTCACTAATTATTATCTAACAATTCCAAAGCAAAATATCGAAACTGCTTTTTGGCTTGAATCCGACAGAATGTTAAATCTTGCATTTTCACCTAAAAGTCTTGATGTCCAAAGAAACGTTGTAATTGAAGAATACAAACAAAGATATTTGAACCAACCCTACGGCGACACATGGCTATTGCTTAAACCTCTTGCTTATAAAATTCACCCATACAGATGGGACACAATAGGGATGAATATTTCCCATATTGAAAATGCAAGAATGGAGGATGTTATGAATTTTTATAAAAAATTCTATAATCCTGATAATGCAATTATGACTATTGCTGGAAATGTTGAAACAAGTGAAATAAAACGATTATCTGAAAAATGGTTTGGACCAATAGAAAAAAATAAAACAATTAAACAAAGTATTCCTGCCGAACCAGTTCAAAAAGAAAGCAGAGAATTAAGTGTTGAGCGTGATGTTCCTTTTGATACTATTTATATGGCTTACCATATGTGTTCTCGTAAAGATAAAGAATTTCATACAACTGACCTTATTTCTGATATTCTTTCAAATGGGAAATCTGCACGATTATATCAAGAACTTGTAAAAAAACAACGTTTATTCAGCGATATTAATGCTTATGTTAGTGGCAATATTGATAAAGGACTTTTTATTATATCAGGCAATTTAATTAAAGGAGTTTCAATCAATAAAGCCGAAAAAGCTGTTAAAGATGAAATAAACAAAATGAAAAAACTTTTGCCAGAAGAAGATGAACTTCAAAAAACAAAAAACAAAATTGAATCTTCTTTGGTTTTTGCTGAGATGAATATTTTAAGCAAAGCTATGGACCTTGCTTATTACGAATTATTAGGAGATGCATCTTTAGTAAACAAAGAAATAGATAAATACATAGCTGTTACCAAAGAAGATATTCAAAAGCAATCAAATCTAATTTTTGACGAATCAAATTGCTCAACCTTATACTATAAAGCAAAAAAATAATAACAATATTTTTAATTCAATAAGAAACAAATATAATTGTGCGTGTTTTATTATTTAAAAAAAATTATAGTCAGGCAACTTTTTTTATCATTTATATGTCTAATAACTAACAAAAACTTATATGGTTTCTGAAGCAGAAATAATTAAGAGATGTAGAGAGGGAGAAAAACATGCTCAGGAATTGTTATATAAGCGATATGCTTCAAAAATGCTTGGTGTGTGTATCAGATATTTCAGAAGCAAAGAAGAAGCTGAAGATGCACTACAGGAAGGATTTATAAAGGTCTTTGTAAATATTGAAAAATTCAGGGGCGAAGGTTCTTTAAACGGCTGGATTAGAAAAATTATGATAAATACTGCTTTGAACATTTGTAAAAGTGAGCTAAAACATTATTTTCATTCTGATATAAATGAAATTGAAGAAAAATTCAATTTTTCTAAAAATAATTCTGATTCTTATTCTGTTGAAGACCTTCTTAAACTTATTCAAAGCTTGCCTACTGGATATAGATTAGTTTTTAACTTGTATGAAATTGAAGGATATAAGCATAAAGAAATTGCGAAAATGTTAAAAATTTCTGTCAGCACTTCAAAATCACAATTGCTTAAAGCAAGAAAACTATTGCAAAAAAAATTAGAACTACTTAATAAAATATAATATCATCAAAAGAAAGATGAAAGAAAATAACGAAATAGGAGAAATATTTAGAGATACTTTTAAGGATTTCCAGAAAGAGCCATCTCCGGAACTTTGGAATAATATTAAAAATAATGCTATTCCAAAATCTCATGGAAAATTTAATTTTTCCAACTCTAACAGCATCCTTAAAATTGTTGCCGGTCTTGCAGTTGCCACTGTTATTGTTTATGTTGCTATTCAATTATTTAATAATGAACCTGAACAAATAATAACAAAATCCGAAAGTATTACTCAAAATAATACAGAACAAAATATTGTTTCTAAAAATAGTCAAGAAAAAATTTCAACTACTGAAATAACAAATGAAACTACCAACAGTGATGTAGAAATAATTCCTGAACAAGAAGTTATTAATAATCCAAAAATTGAAGATGCTATTGAATCTTCAAGCAATCAAAGTGATAATGTTCAAAATTCTGAAAAAGAAGATAAACAAATAATCGCTGAAGAAACCACTAATGTAAAAGAAATAAAACAACAAGGAGAAATTCTTGTCAACCAGAACCACAATAAACAAACTGATGTTGCTTCTCCAATTGAAATTATTGGAAATCCAAATATCGATAATAAGCCAACTGAAACGCAAACTATTATTATTGAAAGCAATAAAACAATATGCTTTGGTGAAAATGCTACATTAATAGCAAGTAAGGGTGATTTTTATTTATGGAATACCGGCTCAAACTCAAAATCAATTACTGTTGTTCCTGTTAGACCAACAACATACATTGTTACAACAACTGACAATAATGGAACAACATGGATTGAAAACATTAATGTCGGAATTGACCGTGAATGTACAAGTATTTTTGTCCCTAATGCATTTTCTCCTAATAATGATGGGAACAATGACGAATTCAAGGTTTATGGAACAAGCATTAAAAAATTTAATATAAAAATATTTTCAAGACGTGGAGTTTTAGTATTTGAAACCAATAATATTGACATTGGTTGGGACGGAAAAACAAAAAACGATAATACTCAAAGTAATGTTTATATTTACCAAATAAATTATGTTGACGGACTAAATAACTCACATAAAAAAATTGGACAGTTAACTTTAATAAAATAGAAAAAACAAAAATGAATTTTGTATTAGACAGAAAAATTCAACCTGCAATTTTAGAAATTGATAAAATTGACCTTATTCAACCCGTTGAATACAGCTTGGATAACAATATTTCTGTTTATTTAATTAATGCTGGAGCTCAGGATATAGTTAAAATTGAATTCATTTTTAAAGCCGGTTCATGGTATCAAGACGAAGCTTTTGTTGCTTTGTCAACAAATAAAATGTTAAACGAAGGAACCGAAAATCTTTCTTCTAACGAAATTTCTGAGAGAATAGATTATTACGGAGCTTATATTGAAATTGTAACAAAACACGATAATTCCTATGTTTCTTTATACACCTTAAATAAGCATCTTGACAAGACACTTGAAGTTTTAGAAGAAGTAATAAAAAAACCTGTTTTTCCTGAAAACGAATTATCTATTTATCTTCAAAAATGCAAACAGGATTTTATTATCAATAACAAAAAAGTTGATTATCTTGCTAAAAATAAATTTACTGAAATAATTTTCGGAAAAAATCATCCTTACGGAAAAAATCTTAACCTTGACACTTTTGAAAATATCAATAGAAATAAACTTATTGATTTCTACAAAAAACATTTTTCATCAATAAATTGCAAAATAATTGTTTCCGGTAATGTTAACGAAAGCATTATTAACAAATTAAATTCTTATTTCGGCAAAAAGCATTGGAATATAAATAAAGTAACAGATTCGAAAATCCACAAAATAAATTCCGACACACAAAAAAAACATATAATTCTAAAAGAAGATGCTTTGCAATCAGCCATTAGAATCGGAATGCCTTTATTCAATAAAACACATCCTGACTTTATGGGATTGCAAGTTTTAAATACTGTTTTAGGTGGATATTTTGGCTCAAGACTTATGACAAATATCAGAGAAGATAAAGGATATACTTATGGAATAGGTTCTGCATTAGTTTCATTTCAAAATACCGGATTCTTTTTTATTACATCAGAAGTAGGAACTGATGTTTGTTCAAAAGCCGTTGATGAAATTTATAAAGAAATTGAACAACTAAAACATGAGTTAATTCCAGAAGAAGAATTAGAATTAGTAAAGAATTATATGCTTGGCACATTTATCAAAAGTATTGACGGACCTTTTGCTTTAGCAGAAAAATTTAAAGCTCTTTTGGAATATAATCTTGATTATAATTATTATTCAAATTTTTTAAAGCTTATAAAAAAAATAACCCCAACAAAACTCAAAGAACTTGCTGAGACATACTTTGACAGTAATAATTTTTATGAATTAATTGTTGGGAAATTAAAATAAATATTAAATTTACTAAATTTTTAATAATTTAAAGACCAAAAATATGTTAAAAAAAGGATTATTATTCTTCGGACTATTGTTCATCTTATCTTCAGGAGATGTTTATGCAACCCATTATATGGGTGGTGAAATTACTTGGGAATGTACCAGTAATGGTAATTTTAAATTTACTTTAAAAGCATACCGTGAGTGCTATACTTCTAGCGGAGGTTCCGCTGCAAATTATGGAGCCAATTTACCTATGTATACTACTGCTCCGGGATTCAGTAACATTACAATGCATCGTTTAACAGGTTGGCCAAAAGATATTTCACCTGTCTGTAACAACAATCCGTCTTTCCCTCACATTTATTGCAATAACTCAAGCCCGATGCCAGGAGCTTCTCATAATTTGGGAGCTATTCAAGAACATATTTACACTTCTGATAATTCATACCCAAATGGAGTTCCATTAACAGGAGTTCCTCCTGCAAGTGGTTGGAATTTTTACTGGAAATCTTGTTGTAGAAACGCTTCTGCAAATATGGCAGGAATGCCTACGTGGCGACTCCGGGCATATATGTTTCCTTATAACAATCAAAACGTAAGTACGTGCTTTGACAATTCTCCAACATTTGCAGAAATACCAAGAACTGTTATTTGTTCCGGATATCCATTTACTTATAATCACCTTGCCTGGGACATTGAACTCGATTCCTTAAAATATGAATGGGGACAACCATTATTATCAACCGGTGCTCCTATTGTTGCTTATTATGCCGGATATTCTTATAATAATCCTTTGCCAGGTCCTGCTTTTAACGCTAACAATGTTGCGGCAACAATGAATCAATATACTGGAGAAATTTCTTTTACATCATACACAACAGGAGCTTATGTTACTTCAACAAAAGTAACTGCATACAAATGCGGAATAAAAGTAGCAGAAATCTGGAGAGATATGCAAGTAACCCTTTTAACATGTGGCACTAATACACCTCCAAGCGTAACACCACCATTCAAAAATTCTGTAGGACAATATACTTTATTTACTGATACTGTTTTTGCTGGAGACTTTGTAACTTTCTCCATTTCGGGTACCGATTTTGAATTCCTTACTAACGGAAGTCCACAAACTATAGAATTGCAAGCAACAGGTGGACAATTTGGAAGTGTTATTGCTGGAAACCCACCAACAATGAGCACAACAACAGGTTGCTTAAATTCGCCTTGTGCTGTTTTAACACCTGCTCCTAATCCTCCAACTCAATCTCTAAGCGGACAATTCGGTTTACAAACAACTTTCAGTTGGCAAACCGATTGTAGTCACCTATCTACAAATATGGGATGCGGAACAACTTCTAATGTTTACAACTTCCTTTTTAAAGTTTTTGATGACTATTGCCCTGCTCCGGCTATTAATATGGCAACTATTACTATTGTCGTTTTAACTCAGCCTACTCTGCCTGCTCCTACTGTACATTGCGTTAAAGTTCATGGAAATGGTGATGTTACTCTTACATGGGTAGCTCCTCTTGACACTATGAACA
>CAYLPA010000026.1:0-18810 GCA_964385385.1 uncultured Saprospiraceae bacterium
CAAAAGAGCTTGATGAATTTGAAATTATTCTCAAAAATCTTATAGAAGAAATCCTAGACAAAGAAATTCCTTTTACGCAAACTGATGAGACTGACAATTGTGAATATTGTGCGTTTAAGTCGATTTGTTATCGGTAATTATTTTTATATATATCTTATTATTATGTAAAAATTTTATATAACTTTGAAAAACATAAAACTGATATTTGTCATTGAATTTGTATGATTTAGAAAATATTTATAATCAAAATGAGTTGATTGCACAGGCAACTGTCCGGAATTTCCGGATAGTTCAAATTGAAGGAAAAAGCTAACCACAAACAAAACAAAAAATATATTTTTGAATAATTATTTTTAAAGAAATTAAATATGAATAACTTTCACGAAATACTTATAATATTTTATTTTTGATTAAAATTAGTGAAAATGAAAAAAGCCTTACTAATGCTTTTAATATTAAACTCTTTCTTGATTTGCAAATCACAGCAAATTAAAATTTCTGATTTAAAGAGAAAATTTTTAGTTGGAGGAATTATTGAGTTCGATAAAAAGAATTTCAATATTGAGTCAATATCAGGAACCCAGGAAAAAATAATACGTAGTAATTTTACTATAGGACCAAAAGTTGGGTATTTCATTTTTAAAGGCTTTGCTTTAGGTACTGATATAGTCTTTTCAAGAGACAAACTCACTCAGGAAGGAGAAGAACCATATATTAATAATGGAATCCAAGTCAACCCTTTTATTAGATATTATACTCCAATAAAAGTTTTTGCAGAGGCTCAAATTGGTTACAACATGGACTTAACATCTAATTCCACAATCAGTAGTTTTTATCAATTCGGATTAGGATATCCAATCTTCATTAACGAAAATATTTCTATCGACATAATTGGTAAATATTATAATAGGAAACTTCAATATGGTGCTTTGAACACCAAGCATATCAAGGGAATATTAGGGACAATTAGCTTTCAAATCTATTTATAAGAAAAATGAAAAAGAGAATATATTTCATCATATGTTTATTGCTATTTACCACTTTGCTAATTAGCCAAACAAAAAACTATACAACTAAAGGGAGTATAATTAGCGGAGGGCTGATATCAGCTGAATACTATAAACAAGAATGGAATAATGGATTGCATCAAATGAAAGATTTTACATTAGATTTTAGTCCATATTTTGGCTATTTTATTTTAAATAAACTTAATGTTGGATTAGACTTCACATATAGATTCAACCAAGTGAAATATATTGATATTGACGAAGTGCTTCCTGATATAGAAAACTCATATTTTATAAATCCTTTTTTAAGGTTTTATATTTATGAAGGAGCATTTTTATACTCAAAGATTGGTTTTGGAAAGACTTATTCTAAAGATTACGATGTTCTCGCTGAGAATGGATATTTTTTATATGAAAACAATTATTTGAATTATAATATTGGTGTCGGCTATTCAATATTTTTAAATAAAAATATCGCTATTGACATAATAGCTAAATACTATTCTTTTGAATCAAAAAGTGAAGTTTATTTCAATAGTGATGATAAAAATAATGGTTTTAATCTATCAATAGGTTTTCAAATATTTATTCCAAAGAAAGAAAAATAAAAAAATGAAAAAAGTTATAATTTCTCTGGCTTTTCTTACTCTAATTATTTCTTGTAATAAGGATGATTATTCGGGATTTCGTGGAACTCATTCAAATTTTTTAGAACTTAGTTTTAATGGAGTAATATATAAGCAGCAAGGTTTAATTATTTTCACCCCCGCAGACATAGGTCTTGTTGATCCCAATGGTTTGTCGAGAAATTGTACATCTCATTTAACGAATTTTGATTATGGTAAGGATAGTGAAGATAAAGACCTTATGATAACAATGACAATTCCTGCATATTCTAATATGATGCATGATAGCTTAATAGGGAAGAAATTTGTTTTGGAAAATAGTGGATGTGGTGATAATTATAAGGGAGGTCATATATTTGGTCTTGATTTAAGAATTAAATTATACAGTAAATCTTATTTTTCAAGATTTGATAATGATTTATCAAAATATTATAATAAAATAACAAAAATTAAATATGTTGGAAGTTATTATGATAATCCATTGATGGATGTTTATGAAGTACTAGGTGAATTTAAAATTGATGTAGTTGACCAAAGTGTGATTCCAGAATTAATTCATAAAATAATTGATGGCAAATATGGCGTAACAGTTGTTACCCACAAAGAATAAAATAAATACGTCCCCTGCAAGCACAGATTTGCAATTCATGCCATTATTAAAAGCAATCGCCAAAACAATATTTACATTTTATTTATAGCACATTAAAGTAGTATTCAGCCTATTTTTATCAATTATTTACGATTAAATTTTATTTGTTAATTTTATAAGCAATTTCTAAACAGAATTTTATTAATAATTGAAAAATGGAAATTCCCATATTCCAGGATATTGTAATTATTTTCACACTTTCAGCAGTTGTAATATTGCTTTTTCATCGTCTGAAAATTCCACCAATAGTTGGTTTTTTAGTAACAGGTATATTAATTGGTCCATCAGGAATTTTACACTATTACACAGGGACTAATATTATTGATAATTCTAATAATGAAATTAACCATCTTGCCGAAATAGGTGTGATGCTTTTACTTTTTACTATTGGAATTGAGCTCTCAATTAAAAATCTTATACAAATAAGACGAACAGTTCTTTTAGGTGGTTCAATGCAAGTTGGATTAAGCATAGCAATAACATTTGTGATTGCCAGCATATCAGGCTATAGTTTTGGTGAAGCTATTTTTATGGGTTTTCTTCTTGCCTTGAGTAGTACAGCAATAGTTTTACGAACATTACAGAAAGATGGACTAATTTCGCTTCCATCAGGAAAAGCAAGTTTGGGAATATTGATCTTCCAGGATTTAATAATAGTTCCAATGATGCTATTCATTCCTATTCTTGCCGGAAACACCGGAAATATTGGAATGGCATTGCTAATTCTGGTAGGGAAAACAGCTTTATTAATTGCTTTTACATACGTGCTATCAAAATGGCTTATTCCTAAAATTCTACATCAAGTAGCTAAAACAGGAAGTAGAGAATTATTCTTGTTAACTCTTTTAGTTCTTGGATTTGCTGTTGCTTGGTTAACATCATTTATGGGTTTATCACTTGCTTTAGGAGCTTTTCTGGCGGGTTTAGCAATTTCTGAATCAGAATATTCACATCATGCTTTTGGAAATGTAATTCCTTTTAGGGATATTTTCACTGCCTTTTTCTTTGTTTCAATTGGAATGCTTTTGGATTTTGATTTTATACTTTCAGAACCCTTAACAGTGCTGATTTTTGCTGTTCTAGTGATAGTTATTAAAACATTTGTAACAGGATTATCAACATTTATTTTAGGTTACCCGTTTAGAGTTACAATTATTGTCGGACTGTCCTTGAGTCAAATAGGGGAGTTTTCCTTTGTTTTGGCCGACATTGGATTACGAAATGGTTTTCTTTTATCTTCATCAGGTGGTGGGAATTATTATTACCAACTATTTCTCGCTGTAACAACTGTAACTATGATTCTAACTCCATTTATTATTAAGTTATCTCCCTGGTTGATTGATGCTTTTATGAAAATAATTCCTATTCCTGAGAAATTCGTTAATGGCTTACGACAATTCGAAACTAAAAAAAATGAAGACATAGAGAATCACATGATTATTGTGGGAATGGGATTAAATGGAAGCAATTTATCGAAGGTTGCTAAAACTACAAATATCAAATATCGAATTATAGATTTTGATGCAGAAATTGTAAGAGAAAAACAAAAAGAGAATGAACCAATAATGTATGGTGATGCTACTTTTGAATCAGTTTTGGAACAGGCTGGAATTTCTAAAGCTCAAGTATTAGTTACAGTAATTGGTGATCCGGCTTCAACCTACACTATCGTAAGGAATGCACGATTACTAAATCATGAAATTTATATAATAGCCAGAACTTGTTATATGGGTGATGTGGACGATTTATATCATGCAGGAGCGAATGAAGTAATTCCTGAAGAATTTGAAACAGCTCTTGAAATCTTTTCCAGAGTATTAAATAAATATCTGTTTCCTAAAAAAGAAATCGACAAACTTATTGCTAATTATCGTACTCACGGTTATCAACATTTGAGAGAGAGTAAAAGTGAATCAGGAACTAAACTTGATGATTCAAAACTTAATATTCCGGATATTGAAATTTCTGCTGTAAATATTTCTGACACTTCAAAATTGTTGAATAAATCAATAGGAGAACTAAAAATAAGAGAACGCTTTGGGATAAGTATTCTTGCAATTCGCAGAGGAAGTGAAACTATTACAAACCCTAATAAAGATGAAATAATTCTAACAAAGGACACTTTATATATTATGGGGGATTTTAAGAATTGTACTACGGTTGCATCGCTTATTAGTGGTGATGATGAAGTGGATTGTGATGAATAAGATTAACACCTTAAATTAAAATCAGCTGAGATTAAATATCTCTTATTGTATATAAAATTTTTATATATCTTTGTAAAATATAATATGGATGTTTGTCATTGAATTAGTATGATTTAGAAAAAAATAAACATTTGATTAATGAAATATATTATTTTTATTTTAGGAATTGTAATTATTAGTTTACGTTGCTTTGGATTTGAAATTGATTTAATTTCTATTGGTTTTTTCGTGGTTATTTCTTTGATAGTTTCTCTTAAAGACTTAAATCATCTTTCCGAATTTAGTGGATTTGGTTTTAAAATGAAATTTAATAAGGAGTTAAAGGAACTTTCTAATAGAACTGAGAAAATCGAAAATGATATAGAAGTTAGTGCCGAAAAAGAGAAAGGTCTAAGGGGGATTGATAGTTCCAATGAAAATGAAATGATTGACCATTTTGAAAAATATATAGGCACAACAGACTTTAAACCCGATTTTAGTCGGCCTAAATCAGCACTTATAGAGATCGCTATAGAATTAGAGAAAACATTAAGAGAGATTTCTAATGAAACTTTAAAGCAAAATAATAAATATCCTGTGGCAGCTAAACGAATAATTTCGGAGCTTTCTGACAAAGAATACATTCAGATGGATTTGCAGATTTCTTTTGAAAAGTTTTGGAATTTAAGAAATAGGGTTGTACATGGATTAGATGCAGAATTTAAGGATAATCAAATTATTAGCTTAGTAGATAGTGGAATTAATATTTTAAATATTCTAAAGTTTATTGAGAATAATATTAAAAAGGGATTGACAATTGAAAGATTAGATTAAAACCCTCAGCTGGTGCAAGATTGCATAATATTCCATAAACCAACCCTTTCAATTGCCTCTATCAATTGTTAATTAGTAGAATGAAACTAATAAACCCTCCCCAAGCTTTTATTATACTTTAAAATATTCAGGAAAGTTTTTCCATTCCTTTATGTTTTAAAATATTAGTAACTAATCAGTCGGACTAAAGTCTTAATGAATAATTATATGTCACAGATTAACATAAAAAAAACAATTATAAATATAATTTCATCAGATTGTCTTATAAATAAAAAAAAATAATTTTTATTATTTGTAATTCAGAAATAGAAGTATAATTATTATATTCTTTTAATAAAATTGTGCAATATTTAAATATTATGTAATTTAGTTTATAATTTTAAAATCAATGTGTTTTTTTGATTATATTTGTGTATCTGTTTGTTTTTAAACCAAAATATTATGAAAAATTTAAAATTGTATTTTATTGTTTTATTTGTTTTGATTGGTCTTAATTCATTTGCTCAATGGCAACATATGAATGGACCATATACAGAAGATATAAAGAAGATATTTTATGTTGAAGATACACTATATGCTATAAGTGATTTTGAAATCTATAAATCTTTTGATAATGGAGAGAATTGGATTTTCTATCCTAATCAAAGCGAAATTAAACTCTTTAAAAAAATCAAATCTTTTGAACACAAGGATTCAATATTTATTGCACATACTGACTCTGGCAGATTTATATCTTTAAACTACGGATTAAGTTGGCAGAGAACGACAGTAGCTGTTTGTGATTCATTTAATATTGCCCCATTTCCATTTACATATCAGTATATCTATCCTTCTATAGATAACTTCAAAATTACTAATACCTATATTTATGGTTCAAGTAGTTATGGGGTTTATAGGATGCATCTGAGCGACTCTGTATGGATTCGAATGGATACAATAAAACTACTTAATAATTTTCTAAGTTTGTTTATTAAGGATTCAGTATTTTTGTGTGGAACACACAATCAGGGTATTTATTTCTCTAATGATTATGGTGCAAGCTGGCAATTTGGGAATAATAGCGATAATGATGTACATGCTTTCTATACTTATAATAATTGTTATTATTCATGTTCAAATTCAGGGATATTCAAATCATGTGATAAGGGTCTAAATTGGATTAATATTTCTGCTTCATTACCTAGTAATCAAAGCTATTATAGATTCTTAGTGAAGGATAGTCTGATATACCTTAATACTGTAGATTCTGTTTTGTATGTATCAATTAATTATGGAATCACTTGGAATACCATTAATAAAGGCTTACATATTGGATCAGAATATAATTATCTTCAAGATATTACTAAAATAAATGATACACTTTATGCAGGGTTTCGCTGGAGTGGTGTTTTCAAATCTATTGATAATGGAAAAAACTGGAAGCAAAAAAGTTCAGGTATGCAATATGCCCGCATGGAAAGGATTGTCAGTTTTGGAGATACTTTACTTGCGCACACACATTCTCAGGGTGCAGGCTTATTAAGGTCAGTAGATGCAGGATTGAACTGGGAAACCATAAACTCAGTTGATATAACTAATACAGTTTATGAATTAATAAACGATAATAACAAGCTATATATGGTTCATTCGGAGGGTTTGTCTGTTTCTGAAGATTATGGTAATTCATGGAATCGTATTTTAACAATGAAAAGAGTTTTCTCAGCAGCAGTTCAAAATAATATAATTATTTGTGGATTAGATGACCATAAAACAATTATTTCATACAATTCCGGCATAACATGGGATTCAATACATTATGATGATAATTATGGTATTGTATGGCATTTGCAAATATTAGGAAATGAAATCCTTGTTGGTGGAGTTGATCTTTATTTATCGTCTGACTCAGGGGCAAACTTCACAAATATTACTACAGGTTTGCATAATGTAATAAGCAGTTTTGATTATGATGGACAACATTTAATAATTTCTACTCAGCAAGGGATTTTCTATTCAAATAATAAAGGAGCAACATGGGATACTATAATGAATAATAATGGTTTTGTTATATATCCGCGTGATACCTATATTGCTGGTAATTATGTTTTTATTAGTTTTCATAATAAGGGTATAATGTATGCAAAGATTGGAGATTTTATATGGGCTGATTATAACCAAGGCTTTAACAGTATTCCATGGTATTTTACTGCGAATGATGATTATTTCTATTCAGCAACTGATGAAGGAGTTTATCGCAGACCCTACCTTGAAGCTGTGAGTATAAATGAAATAATAATTGATGAATCTAAGATTAAAATATATCCTAATCCAACAAAAGATAAAATTATTATAGAATCAAAAGAATATAAAATTGAATACATTGAAGTTTATAATTTACAAGCTTCATTATTAAAAAGAGTTGCTATAAATGATAATAAAGCTGAATTAAACATTTCAAACCTTAAAACCGGCTGTTATTTCTTAAAGATTGTAGGTGATGATAAGACGTTTGGATTTAAAGTCTTAAAAGAATAATTATTTACAAAAGCATAACTAAAATTCAGGAATATTTTAAATGCTAAAAATCTTTTAATTATTATTCTAATTTTGTTCAAAAATTTAGGCTTTCTAGTCTCACTTAAGTTATATATATGAAATTCTTAACAAATTATTTTTTTCTATTAACGGCAATATTAATCTTTTCATGTCAAGCAAATAATGAAAATGAATCATCATCACAGGATGGTGAAATTCAAAATATAGATTTAATAAAATATGTAAATCCATTTGTAGGCACCAAAAACATGGGTCATACATTTCCTGGGGCAACTGTTCCATTTGGTATGGTTCAGCTAAGCCCCGAAACCAATCAATTGCCTATGTATATTAATGGGGAATACAATAAAGATGCTTATAAATATTGTTCAGGATATCAGTATGACGACAGCACAATTTTTGGTTTTAGTCATACTCATTTCAGTGGGACAGGTCATTCGGATTTAGGTGATTTTTTAGTAATGCCAACAGTTGGAAAGTTATGTTTAGAACCCGGAACAGCCGACAAAGCACAAAGTGGTTATCATTCTCGATTTTCGCATAAAACTGAAAAAGCAGAACCCGGATATTATAAAGTTGAGTTAGACGATTATAAAATTAAGGCTGAACTTACAGCAAGCGAAAGAGTGGGATTTCATCAATATACTTTTCCCAAATCCGACAGCTCTCATATTATTCTTGATTTGATTTCAAATATCTATAATTATGAAGATAAAAATGTCTGGACTTTTATTCGGGTTGAAAACGATTCTTTGGTAACAGGCTACAGGCAAACAAACGGTTGGGCAAGGACCAGAAAAGTGTTTTTTGCCATGCAATTTTCAAAAGCATTTAAAAGCTATGGTCATAAGAAGTATGAAGATGTTCTGTACAAAGGTTTCTATAGAAGATTTGATGAAGAACATAATTTTCCTGAAATGGCAGGGAAAATGATTCGTGCTTATTTTAATTTTCAAACAGAAGAGAATGAAAAAATAAAAATAAAATTTGCTCTTTCATCTGTAAGCACAAATGGAGCTTTACTTAATTTAGAAACTGAGATTCCACATTGGGATTTTGAAAAAGTGAAGCTTGAAACTCAACAAAAGTGGAATAATGAATTATCAAAAATCATTGTTGAAATTGAAACTCAGGAGCAAAAAGAAACATTTTACACAGCTTTATATCACACAATGCTAAGCCCGATTATCTATGAAGATGTTGATGGTTCTTATCGTGGTTTAGACCAGAATATTTATCAATCGGAAGGATTTACGAATTACACTATATTTTCATTTTGGGATACATACAGAGCATTGCATCCGCTGTTTAACATTATCCAGACAGAGCGAAATAATGATATGATAAAATCAATGCTTGCTCATCATGACCAAAGTGTTCATAAAATGTTGCCAATTTGGAGTCATTATGCAAATGAGAATTGGTGCATGGTTGGATATCACTCAGCTTCTGTAATTGCTGATGCTGTTGTGAAAGGAACAACAGATGTTGATTTGAGCAGAGCTTTAAAAGCATGTGAAAATACTTCTACGGTTCCATACTTTGAAGGATTGGAAAGCTATATGTCTTTATCTTATGTTGCTGAAGATAAAAGTGCTTATTCAGTTTCTAAAACATTGGAATATGCCTATGATGATTGGTGCATAGCACAAATAGCAAATAAAACAGAAAACAAAACAGCCTATGAAAATTATCTTAAACGTTCAAAAAATTACAAGAATATTTATGATGCTGAAATTGGATATATGCGACCAAAATTAGCAAATGGTGAATGGCGACAAGATTTCGACCCGATTAATACTCACGGGCAAGGATTCATTGAAGGCAATGCCTGGAATTATGGTTTGTATGTGCCACATGAAATTGATACTATGATTTCGATGATGGGAGGGAAGGATAAATTCTCAAAGCATTTAGACAAAATCTTTACAACCGAAATTGATGATAAATTAATTGAGAAAAACGAAGATATTACCCGTGACGGAATAATTGGAAATTATGTTCAAGGTAACGAACCCGGCCATCACATTCCTTATTTATACAACTGGACAAATCACCCATGGAAAACTCAGCAGAGAGTTAGAATGATTATGAAAACTATGTACAGCAACAAAGAAGACGGTTTATGCGGAAATGATGATGCTGGCCAAATGAGTGCATGGTATATTTTTAGTTCTTTAGGATTTTATCCTGTATGTCCCGGCTCTGATGAATATGCTATTGGAAGTCCGATGGTGAAAAATGCAATCATTAAACTTGAAAACGGAAAAACTCTGGAAATAAAAACCGTAAATCAGGGCAATGAAAATGTTTATGTTGAGAAAATTGAAGTGATTGGAAAAGAACTTAAAGGAAACTTTTTAAAACATTCGGATATTGTTAATGGTGGTGAGATAATTTTCTATATGCAAAAATCTCCCAGAAATTGAGCTTCTAAGATATTAGCAAATACAATATATTTAATCAGTTTTATTTCAATATCATCTTTAGATTAATTAATTTATATTATTTTTAAAGATATTTTTTACGCCAACTAATTTGCCTTTAATTATGAAAATTCTACAGTTAATTTTATTTTCATCACTAATATTAGTGATTTTTCAATCATCATGTAAAAAGGAAGATACAATTCCTTTTCAATATATTGTACCTGTCAATCCTGATAGTTTTGAAATTAGATTATTTGATACAAGTACAGCTCATTGTATTAGTTATTATAAGTTTGATAAAAACGGTCGAATTTTATCCTATAGTACAGGTTCCTGGGGTCACTCTGAATATTCATATTCAAAGCATGGTTATTATAATATGCCAGTGTTAAAAGAGTCAATTCCAAATCAAATAGGCTCTAATTTTAGTGTAACACGATATTTATTACAGGATCTCACATTAACAATATTTTGGAATAATGATATGGTATCTAATACTTATAAATACTTATTAGGTGAGAATATCAAAGTTAGATATAAATTATCTTCACAAGATGATACCATAAATATTTATAATTATGACAGTAAAAAAAGGCTATCGTCAATTTATTATCCTACAGAAATTGACACTTTTATTTATGATCAGAATGATAATTTAATTAATGTTAAAAGAATAAAGAATAATGTTATAACAGAAGATAATGTCTTTACATATGACAATAATAATAGATGGACTGGGCATAATAATATCTTAGATAAATATTCTAAAGGAAGAGAATATGCTTATACAAATTCAGGATATCTGTCATCAGTTACATATTTTCAAACTTATTATAATAGTAGTGAAAAGTTTTTAATTTATAGCTATAAATTAAAAAATCCAATAAATCTGAAACCAATCAATTTTTATATTTATCCTTATTTAGGCTTACCAATGATATAATATTTTGAAAATTATTAAGCAAGTTTTCGCATCCATCTCCAGTGAAAGATAAAGAACACAAAACACAAAACAATAATAAAACTGCTCACAACTATTGTTCGTAAGGTTTGGTGTTGTGCAGATTGAATTTTGTCTGTTTTTGCTGCTTCATACATTGCAATCAAAGTTTGTTCATCCGGAACGAATGCTTGTTCCTTATCAGACGAATTAAGAACATCCATTTTGTAGTTTTCAAAAGATGCTAAACTGGGCATATTCGAACATCTGTAACCGGAATGCATAGGGTCACTATTGTCGATAATTGAATTAACAAGGCTTGTTGTTGCAATTAGAAATGTAATAACTGCAACTAAACATATTGCATACCCATAAATTGTAGGAATTAGTTTTGACTTTTCCATTTTTTTTGTTTGGTTAATTAATTTATATAAATATTTAAAGAACGAATTGTGCTTAATATTATTATGTAAATATTTTTTGTAATTAAACTTCAAAAGAATTTATTCAAATTTAATTAAATGAGAATATTGAAAAAATATTAGTACTACTGCGAATTTAGTGAAAATAACAAAAGACAAATTACAAAAAGCAAATAATATTCAATTTATCAATAATCAATTTCCAAAACTATTTACATATAAAAACCGATATGCAAATATTGAGTGTAAAACCAAAACATTTAACATAATAATTATTAAATCATCACATTGACTTGATGCTTATGTTATTTGAGTTTTAAACATTGGAATTTGTGTTTTATTTGTTATTTGTTTTTTGCTATTTGGAATTTCTTAATATTTAAATGTTTTCATTTCCATTAAAATAACAGTAGAACCAAAATATTCTTTTTACTATTAAATATTTTTTATAATTTTATAAGATAATTTAAAAATCTAAAATTATGAATTCAAATAAATATCTACTATTTGTTATTCTGTTTATATTTTTTCAACAACAGACATTTTCTCAAAATAATAATAACAAAAAAAATACTAATAAAGACAAAGTTATTTTAGCAAACGAATGTCTGCCACCAACTTCTTTCTCATTTCTTGACATTAACAATGTTAATGCGAGAATTAATTCAGGTGCTCAGCTATGGTGGGACAAACAAGGAAGTCCACAATACGAAATTCCAAAAGGTTCGGGAAAACATTCTTTATTCTCAGGCTCAATTTGGATTGGTGGAAAAGATGTAAATGGACAGTTAAAAGTTGCTGGAGAGGTATATAATGGATATGGCGTTGATTATTATTCCGGTCCTCTATCAAAAGTAACGGCTACTACAGATGGTGCGACTTGCAATGAATATGACAAAGTTTATAAAATTAATAAAAGTGAAGTTGTTGATTTTGTAAGTTGGTGGAATAATAAAGCATCATATCCAAATTATAAAATTCCTGAATCAATAAAAAACTGGCCAGCACATGGCAATGTTAATAAAAATCAATCTTATTATTTAGCTCCTTTTTA
The DNA here is from genome assembly GCA_964385385.1 of uncultured Saprospiraceae bacterium. Taxonomy (GTDB): domain Bacteria; phylum Bacteroidota; class Bacteroidia; order Bacteroidales; family CAYLPA01; genus CAYLPA01. Next base: position 12,683 of record CAYLPA010000026.1, read on the forward strand.
TGATAATAATTCTGATGGAGATTACAATCCTGAAGATGGTGATTATCCATATTATAATCTGACTAATCAACTAATAAGCCCAACAGATACATCCTATGAAGGAAACGGATTACTTGCAGACCAGATATTAAAAGGCGACCAATCTTTATGGTGGATTTTTAATGATGCAGGTAATATTCATAGCGAAAGCGGAGGCTCTCCAATTGGAGTTGAAGTCAGAGCACAAGCATATGCTTACCAAACAAATAATGAACTTAATAATATGACTTTTTATTCTTATGAAATTATCAATAGGTCAACTTATAAAATTAATGACTCATGGTTTGGTTTTTTTATGGATGTTGATTTGGGTTATTCTTACGATGATTTTGTTGCTTCAGATGTTAGCCGTGGATTAGGTTATTGCTATAATGGAAATAATTATGATGGTGTTACCGGATATAATGGTTATGGTAGCACACCTCCGGCAGTAGGAATTGATTTTTATCAAGGACCATATTTGGATGCTGACGGTCAAGACAATCTCAATTTTGATACCTTAGGAACGCAAATTTGTGGTATTAATATTAACGGACAAAATTTTGGAGATGGAATTATTGACAATGAAAGATTTGGAATGAGAAAGTTTATGGTTATTAGTGGTAGCGTTGGTGGAATACCTTTTAGTGGAATCCCAAAATCAGATTTTGCATTTTATTCCTATTTGCAAGGAATGTGGCTTGATAATTCTTCCCTTATGTATGGTGGAAACGGACATCCTAACGCATCGCCTCCATCTTATGGACCTTCATGCAGTTTTATGTATCCTAATGATTCTGACCCATGTTTGTGGAATACTAATGGATTGCAACCTAATGGTCCGGTTTATTGGTCAGAAGAAACAGCCTCAAATGTTCCGAATGACAGGCGATTTATGTCATCAACAGGTCCATTTACTTTGGAATCAGGGGGAGTTAATTATATTACTTTTGGTATTCCATGGGCACAGGCAAACAATAGATTAGCATCTGTGGAGCTTCTTAAAATAGTTGATGATAAAGTACAAAGATTTTTCGATAATGGATTTAAAATTATAAATGGTCCTGCTGCTCCCGAACTTATTGTAAAAGAAATGAAAAACGAACTGATATTTTACATCACTAATCGTAAAATATCAAATAACTATAATGAAAATTATCAGGAATGGGACTCAAGAATAGTATCTCCTGATTCATTAACACAATCCCAAAGATATGATTCATTATATAGATTTGAAGGTTATCAGGTTTATCAGCTAAAAGATAAAAATGTCTGTATTGATGATTTAGAAAATCCTGACAAAGCAAGATTAGTTTTTCAATGTGATATTGAAAATTTTAGTTCTAATGGAAATCCCATTAATCGACTAATAAATTATGAATATTCTGATGATTTAAATATTGAAGTTCCTATAGAAAAAGTTGATGGAGAAAATGCAGGAATAAGTCATTCATTTAAAATCTCAAAAGATAAATTTACATCAAATGAAGATAAACTGGTGAATTTTAAAAGATATTATTATATGGCTGTGGCTTATGCTTATAATGAATATTCTAAATACACACCAAACCTGAATAACAATTTAGGACAAAAAACACCATATTTAAGAAGCAAAAGTTCTGTTGAAGGTGGAAATGTTTCTATTATTACAGCTATTCCACATAATCCTTGCCCAACAGGAATTATCAATAAATCTATTTATGGTAATGCGCCAAAAATAACTCGAATTGAAGGAAACGGCAATGGTGGAAATATTTTGGATTTAACTCAAGCATCAATTGATACCATTCTATCAAATCCTTCACATATTGGAATTAATCTTGAATATGAAAGTTTGAAGGGACCAATAGTTGTGAAAATTATTGACCCATTTAATGTAAAAAAAGGAACTTATGTTTTGAAGTTAAATACAAATACAAACATTCTTGATTCAGCAACATGGACATTAATAAACCTATCAACAAATGAACAATGGAAATCAGATAAAGCAATTAATATTTACAATGAGCAAATAATTCTTGATGTAGGAATTTCAATCACAATAATTCAAACAGAAAATCCCGGTCATCCATCCATAAACAATAATGGTTTAATTGAATCAAGTATTGAGTTTTCAAACGATTCAAAAAAATGGTTAAGCGGAGTGAAAGATGTTGACGAAAAAAGTCCGTTGAACTGGATTAGAGCAGGAACTTTAGAAGATAATAGTAATTTTTACAATAATGATTATGACCCTGGCAATAATGGCGGGAATTGGTTAGACCCTAATGAAGTTTATGAAAATATTATTGATGGAACATGGGCACCATATAGATTGTGTGCAAGAGGCGACGAAATTTTTTCTTTATATCCGGAATTTTCTAATGGACCAGCATGGAATAGTAGTTATTTTAATATGAATAAATTAAAAAATCTTGCAAGTGTTGATATCGTTTTCACTGCTGATAAAACCAAATGGACAAGGAGTCCGGTAATTGAACTTTGTGATGACCCTACACTTTCGGAAGGAAATGTTAAAAAATTTAATCTGAGAGATATGCCATCTGTTGATAAAGAAGGTCAGCCTGATGGTAGTAGTACAAGAGGAATGAGTTGGTTTCCCGCTTATGCAATCAATGTTGAAACAGGTGAAAGACTTAATATTATGTTTGGGGAAAGTTCATGGCTTGTTGGTGAAAATGGCAAGGACTTAATTTGGAATCCTACTAATAGTTTGTTTACAAACTTAGGTGTTCCTCTTTTGGGTGGTATGCACTGTGTTTATATTATGGGGCATAATAGTAATTATGTTTATGACTGCCCAGAGTATGATGAAGGAGAATGGCTTTATAAACAATTTGAAAGCACCAATTTTAATCCTGGTGTTTCTGTAAAGGGACGTATATATAAGGATGTTATGTGGGTTGGTTTTCCATTATCTGTTGATAGTGTTGGTTGGCTTAGTTGCGATGCAAAGATTAGAATTCGAGTAACAAAGCCTTTCAGAAGATATTATGCTGTACAAAATGGAGCCATTTTACCGGAGAATGATGATTTTCCTATGTATTCTTTTTCGCTTGATAATTTTATTCCTGTTGCAGCAAATAAAAATAATTTTCCAAATATGCTTGATAATATAAACATTGTTCCTAATCCCTTCATTTATTATTCTAACTACGAAGAAAATAAAAATTCATGTTTGGTTAAGTTAACTAATTTGCCAAAAACTTGTGAAATTTTTATTTACACTATAAATGGTAAACTTATCAGGCAAATATCAAAAAATGATATATTAACATACTACGACTGGGATTTAAAGAATAATAGTAGTAATTATATTAGTAGTGGCTTATATCTTATTCAAATCAAATCGGAAAAGTGGGGCGAAAAAATATTAAAATGGTATGGAAGTATGCGTGAAATTGATGGGAATGATTTTTAGGGCAAGACACATTTTTCTTTATTCATTATTGTTTTTTAATTTTAAATAAATTATGCGAATCAATGCTTGGATTTCCTAACTTATTCTTTTATAGCCACTAAGACTCAAAGGCTCAAAAAAATCACAAAGAAAAGATAAAAATACAAATTACAGCTTAGTGGAACTTTCTGTTTTAGTGTCTTTGTGGCAAAAATATTCTTAACCATTGATTCGCTCACTCAGTATCTCAAAATAATATTTAGCTTGTACAATCCCATCCTTCGAAAATCAAAACATTTTATTATTTTTACAATTAAATAATTTTTGCAAAAATTCATTAATGAGAATATTATTTTTATTTATAGCAATTCTGATTTTTAATAATTCTTTTTCTCAAATTCTTGAGCCAAACGATTCTATGGCACTTGTTAAAACCATTGTAACAAACTTTGAAAATAAAGCTCGTAAATCAGAGATAATAATTTTTAATACAGAAAATTCAAAGCGTGATTTTACAGGCATTTCAGATGCTGCCGGTAAATTTTCAATACTTCTTCCAAAAGGAGAAAAATATAGCATAAAATATAAAAACTTTGGCGACCAGATTGATTATAATATTCTTGAAATTCCCGACACTGACGCTTTGGTCAGCATGAATCTTATTATAAAAATTGAACCACCAAAAATTTACACTCTAAAGAATGTTTTGTTTGATACAGGAAAATCCACATTAAAACCTTCATCTTTCAAAGCTCTTAACGACTTAGTTGATGTTATGAAACTAAAGGAAAAATTAATTATTGAAATTGCCGGACATACCGACAGTATTGCATCAGCGGAATCTAATCAAAAACTTTCAGAAGAAAGGGCAAAAGCAGTCAGAAATTATCTTATCAAAAAAGGCGTTGCTTCAAAAAGAGTTATTGCTGCCGGCTATGGAGAAATCCAGCCTGTTGCCGATAACGGAACAGAAGAAGGCAGACAGAAAAATCGAAGAACTGAAGTGAGAATTATTAGTGAGTGATTTTTCAAGACGAAAAAATCCATTTATCATTCAATTTTTAATCAATAGTAACAACATTTGTTTACTTACGTACAAAATAAATTATATAATTATATTTACAAACAGATATTAATTTAAGGTATAGATGCCACAAGCTAAAAAATTTGGTGCTTTTGCAGGAGTATTCACTCCATCAATACTTACAATCCTTGGTGTTATCATGTATATGCGTTTGGGATGGGTTGTTGGTGAAGCAGGATTGATAGCAACTTTAGGTATAATTTTTATCGCTCATATTATTTCCGTTTCAACAGGACTAAGCATTTCTTCTATTGCTACAGATAAAAAAATAAAAACCGGTGGGCTATATTATATGCTTTCTCGAAGTTTGGGTTTACCAATGGGAGGTTCGATTGGGATAACATTATTCATTGGAACTGCCATGAGTATTGCCCTTTATATTGTTGGTTTCTGTGAAAACTTTCTTGGAATTCAGGTTATAAGCAATTTTCTGGGGATGGAGCCAACAATAAATAATATTAGAATTGTTGGAACAATCGTGATTATTGGCTTGGTAATAATTGCATTTATCAGCACATCATTAGCAATAAAAACACAGTTTATTATTTTAGGGGCAATTGCACTTTCTTTAATTTCAATTTTTGTTGGATTTTTTATAAATCCCGGTATTCATCCCGAACAAGTTTCAATGCTTCCAACTACACATGAAATTCCTTTAATTGTGGTTTTTGCAATATTTTTTCCGGCAGTAACGGGCTTTACAGCAGGTGTTGCAATGTCGGGAGATTTAAAGGACCCTAAAAAAGCTATTCCTATAGGAACTATGGGAGCAATTTTTATAGGATTAATAATTTATGTTGTTCTTGCTATTAGTTTAGCCTTTTTTGTTGACAGAGATTTGCTTTTGAACGACAGTAATTTTTTAATGCGAATTGCATGGTTTTCACCTTTGGTTGTTGCAGGTATTTGGGGTGCTACTTTGTCTTCTGCCTTGGGAGGAATTTTAGGTGGACCAAGAATTTTGCAAGCAATTTCTAATGATAAAATTACTCCGAAATTTTTAGGCAAAGGGTATGGCAAAAACAATGAGCCGAGAAATGCTCTTATTGTAACATTTATTCTTGCCGAAATAGGGATTTTAGTAGGAGAACTAAATGCTATAGCCGAAATTGTTACTATGTTTTATATTGCTGCTTATGGCTTTATTAATCTTGCTTATGCTCTTGAAAAATGGGCAAGTTCAGATTTCAGACCTTCATTGAAAATTTCAAAATGGATAGGAATTGTTGGCTTTGTGGCATGTTTTGCAATTATGTTCCAAATGAATGCACTTGTAATGGTGGGTGCTTTTGTGATTATGTGGGGGATTTATTTCATCCTTAAAAAAAGAGAGCTTCAACTCGATTTTGGCGATGTCTGGCAAAGTGTTTATTCTTCGATTGTCAGAACTTCGCTGAATAGAATGGATAAAAAAGAACTCGAAGAAAGAAACTGGAGACCTAATATAATTCTTTTTAGCGGTGGAACTAAAAACCGTCAACATCTGATAAGTTTTGGTAAAAATTTGGTGGGCATGCACGGATTTTTGTCAAATTTTGAACTTATTGAAAATAAAGATGAAAAAATTACTATGCCTAAACATGAGCAAAAATCAACATCTGAAGAAAGTGAACAATATAAAGGGAT
>CAYLPA010000026.1:18910-23568 GCA_964385385.1 uncultured Saprospiraceae bacterium
TGCCTAAACATGAGCAAAAATCAACATCTGAAGAAAGTGAACAATATAAAGGGATTTTTACTAGGCGACAAACATGTTCTAATATTTATGATGGAATTGAAAGCATATCTCAAAGCTATGGCTTTTCAGGAATTGAACCTAATTTGATATTTTTGGGCTGGGGACGGCAAAGTAAAAATCCTGTTAGATTTGCTCAAACAATTAATGCTCTTTCTAATCTTGACCTTAACATTATGATGATGGACTATGATAAAAGAGATGGTTTTGGAGAAAAGAAATTAGTTGATATTTGGTGGCGAGGTTCAGGAAACAATGGAAATCTTGCTTTAACTTTAATGAAATTTTTATGGCTCTCTGAAGAATGGAGAGATGCTAATGCTCGTCTTTTAATTGTTAATCCTGATAATGAAGAAAGAGATAACATCTATCGCGATGCACAAAGTGTGCTCGATAATTTGAGAATAAATGCGGAAATAAAAATTATTAATAACCAGATAGAGAAAAAGTCATTTTATGAAATTATTAGAACAGAATCGATAAATTCCGATGTGATTTTTATGGGAATTCCTGACATTGAACAGGGCAAAGAAAAGGAATTTGTTGATGAAACAAATAAATTATGCAAAGACATTGGAACGGTAATTATTATTAAAGCATCATCGCGTTTTAAAGATTTGAAAATTGGGATTAAAGCAAAACCAGTTCTAAAACAAACTGATGATTTGAGAGGAATAGACCTGATTATTAGTGAGAAAATTGAAATAGATGAAATATCATTACCCGAAAAAAATATTGTAGCAAACCAAGTAAAATTATTGCATGAAAACCTTAATAAATTAATTGGTGATTATAATCAAAATTACTTGTCGAAAATATTTCGCTTTCATGATATATTGATAACTTCTTTGAAAGAAAATGTGTTTCAAAATTTCAAAACAATAGAATCGAAAATTTGTAATAATCCTGATGTAAATCAAAGCAGACTTATAACAAAAATTCAAAAAAACTTCTTTACTTTTTCAATAAAGCAGATTAATGAATTTCAAAATGAAGCGATACAGGAACAGAAGTTTATTCTTTCTGATGCTATAAATAAATATATTGCCGAGCTTGATAACGAGATAATTTCTTTGCCTAAAACTATTATAAACCGATTTGATAAAGAAGATTTAAGAATAGATAAAAATGATAGTGCTTCCTTAAAATGGTTTAAATTCAGAAAAAGATTAGCAATTAAGATTAGTGGTAAATCTGTGAAATATAAAATAAAATACAAGCGGATTGTAAAATCTTATTTACCACAAAAATTATATTATTCTCTTTATAAGATGTTAGATAAATGGGGTCTGATAGCTGCTCAATTTAATATCGAGACAAGGAAGCTGATAAGGAAAATTGACGAGAGTTTCCAGACGATTGAAAATAACGCTGAAAACAATAATCTTTCGGAAGAAATTGTGATTTCTGAAAAGCAAAATTTAGCTCTTTATATTAAAGAAATTGAAGACCTGAACAAAAATTCTTTTCAATCTCTCTATTTATTTTGCCTTGATGATGTTGCTAAAATTACACAACTTATTAGTGATGACCTGAAACATTTGGATGCAAATAAATTTGTCAGAGAAGATGATGATGAAACTGATAGTAAGAATATTAAAATAATTAAAAAGATAAAACTTATTCCGGAATTATGGAGAGAAAATCAAAGACTCTTTTACAACTCATCATATCTGGAATTGGCGCTCCTTGCTTTCAGCTCTAGGATTAAAGCGATTTTTGTTGATATTTCAGAAGAGATAAATCAGCAAATTCAAAATAATGTTTTAGAGTATCAGGAAGAAGCTTTGAAGGAACTTGAAAAATATTATAAAAAATTAAAAAAGAATCAAACTGCAAAATTTGAATATGTTTATGATAATAAAAAACTGGAGTCTATAAATGATTATTCAAAAATTTTGATTGGAACGATATTGAAAATGATTAAAAAGACTAGCTCTGTTTTTCCTGAGACGATTGATGTTTTTAGTGAACAAGCTTATAATGATTTTAATTCCGGTCAGTTTAGTAAAGCAGAAACAATCAATATTTCTGTTATTAGATTTCTTGATTATTTAATTCAAATAGAATTTGTTGAACCTTTACAGAAAATTATTTCCGAGCTTCCTGAAAAACTAAAACTTATCGATGATAGAATTCATGATACTTTCCGCATGATTTCTTTTAGCATACAACTTAATGATGAAGATGAAATTATTGAGTTCGCAAAAAAAGAAGAAAACACAAAATCTGTTATTGCTGATTTGCAAAACAACTTTAAAAAAGAAATTGAAAATACAAAAGAATTAAGAACTCAAACAATTCTGCAAATTAACGAAAGGGTTAATACTGTTATTAACAAACTCTCTTATTATACTTTCACAAATACTGCTCTTGACATGAAACAATATGTTAAAGAGCATACCAAAAAGAGAACCTTAGTAAAAGTAAAAGATAGTTTTGGGAAGTTTAATAGAAATATTAATGACTTTTTTAGTCATTTATGGTATAATCAAAGTAAAGGAATATTGTTGGCAAAACGACTTATAATAAAAGAATCTGCCAACACAACAAAAGTTAATGATACTCTTAATTTGCTTCAGGAAGTTTCTTGTGATAAAGCAATTATTAACAAATTACCATTTTATTACAAACAGCTTTTTTTTCGAAAACATCAATATTTGAATGAATTTTGGGTTGGTCGGGAAAAAGAATTGCTTCAGATGAAAAGCTCGATTGACAGATATAAATCAGGCTATTTTGGAGGAGTTTTAATTGTAGGAGAAAGAAATTCCGGCAAAACATTTTTTGCTCAATATGTTGCAAATAAATTTTTTAATAACTCAAATGTTTATTACGTAAGTGCTCCGTTTACAGGCTCAATAAATCCTGATGTTTTCAAAAATACCTTGAAAAATACTCTCGAAATAAAAGGTGCTTTTAATAATGTTTTTAACAAACTTCCCGAAAATAGTGTTGTTGTTATCGAAGACATAGAATTGTGGTGGGAGAAGAGTTCTTCCGGTCTTGATGTTATCAACCTTATTATGGAAATTATAGAGAAATACGGAGATAAATGTTTGTTTATTATTACAGCTAATATTCATAGTTTTAATCTTATAAATAAAATTAAAAAGATAAAAAACAATTTCTTGAATATTATTGAATGTGGAGCTTTTAATGCTGAACAAATGAAAGATATTATTCTTCTTCGTCATCAATCAAGCGGCATTAAATTTAAACTCAAAAATAAAAGTCAGGATAGATTTCTTTCGTGGAACTATGCTAGGTTATTTGCAAAATATTTCTCTTATTCAAAAGGAAATGTTGGGGTGGCTCTACAATTATGGATGGCTAATATTATTGATTTTAATGAAAATACAATTTCTATCAAATCACCAAAAATCCCTGATATTTCAGTGCTGGATTCTTTGGAAACAGATTGGTTGATATTGATTGTTCAATTTGTTCTTCACAGAAGATTGACAGTAGAAAAACTCGAAAGAATAGTTTTGCAAAAAGCTGATGTTTTGCAGAAGAAAATTAATGTTCTAAAAAGAAGCGGATTGATTGTGGAAAATTCTAATAATGTTTTTGAAATAAATCAATTTTTGTATTTTCATATTGTTAATTCTTTGATTGAAAAAGAGATGTTGTAAGTTAGTTTTAGGTTTTTAAAAATCAATTATGAATATTATAGATACAGAATTATCGAGATTTGCAATTTATGCCTTATTGTTTTTGGCTGTTATTCTGTTTTTTGTTTTCAGAGTAATCAATTATTTTATTAAAGTTATTCCGATAAGAAAAAATGTTAGAAAGCCAATTATTAAATATTTGCCGGTATTTGAATTGTTTGTTTGGCTATTGTTTTCTATTTGGGCTGTAAAATTCTTTTTGCAAACACACTATTTATATTCTCTTGGTTTGCTCTTAATAATTTTGATAATAATTTTATGGATTTCATGGTTTGCTCTCAAAGATGTTATTGCCGGAATAGTTTTTAAAACAAGCGAAAAATTTTCAGTAAATGAAAGTATAAAAATTAAAAACTATGAAGGCAAGATAGCGAAACTTAAAAGTCGTTCTCTTGAAATTGAAACCGAAACCGGCGAAACTATTAATATCCCATATAGTATTGTTCTCAGTGAAATAATTACAAAATCCAATCCAGCAGAAACTATTCTTAATTATAGTTTTTCACTGAATATCTCCAAGAAACTTCCTTTGTATAACACTATCGAAAATTTAAAAGCTGAAGTCCTGAATCTTCCTTGGTCATCAATAAAAAAAGAGCCTGTTATTAAACTTACGGGTGAAAACGATTCTCATTATTTCCTTGAAATTACTGCTTATTCTCTTGAAAAAGAATATTTCTCTAAAATTGAAAATTATTTAAAAGAAAAATATTCTAAAGTTTAATAAAGATGTAAACTGATGAAAAACGAATTTGTAATCAGAGATTATAAACATAAAGATTTTCCTGAGATTTTTGATTTATGGCTCGAAACCGGTTTGGCAACTCCTAAAAGGGGAGATGACGAAAGTGTTATTGAAAAAACTCTTATCAATGGAGGAAGATTTTTAGTTCTCGAAAACAAGCAAAATGGAAAAATAGCAGG
>CAYLPA010000027.1:0-23233 GCA_964385385.1 uncultured Saprospiraceae bacterium
ATGCTCAAATGATTGTTGACAGATATTTAGACAGTATTTCAGCTTTCCCTGCAGGAGATTGGGTTTTTGAAGAAACAATGGTTATAGTTTCTGAAGGAGATGATGATAAAAACAAAGATATTGAAGGTAAAAGCACAGGTGATACTGAAGTTGTATATACTCCTCCCGGATCAAAAGGAATGCACGGAATTTATGCAATTGCTGATAAAACTATTGATGCAAAGAATTACACTGAACTGTTGATTCCATTAAAATTTAACATAGATGTTGAATTAACAACTTTAAGTTTGGTTCTAAGCTATCCACAAAATGATATTATTGTTGAAGATATTACATCAAAACTTGATGGTTTTCAATTTAATATTAGGAATGGAGAAATAAGAATTGGATGGGCAGGTAAAGGAAGCACATATAAAATAGCAGCAAATGAAGAATTTTTATTTCTAAAAGTTAAAACAAGAAGTGGAATAAAAGCTAATAATACTATTAATTTCAATATTAATAAAATAAGTGAGATATCAGACGTAAATGGTGAAAGAATTTATGGCACAACAATGTTTATACCTAATATTAAAGTATTAGAATTAGAAACCGAATTACAACAAAACTATCCAAATCCATTTACAAACAGTACTTGTATCAATTATAGAATTTCAAAATCTGCAAATGTTTCAATTTCAATTTTTGATGCAATTGGTCAATTAGTTTATAAAACAGAAAATAAAACTATTGAAGCAGGAGAACATAATTATAATTTTGACGGTAGCAAACTTCAATCTGGAATGTATTTTTACAGAATTGATGTTTCAAACTTATCAGAAAATATTTCTAAAACAAAAAGCATGTATTTGATTAAATAACACTAACATACCCATAAATAAGATTAAGAGAGATTTACAGTCTCTTTTTTTTTTATTATTTTAATAGTAAATTAAATTTCAAAGAAAACAATTATAAATAATATAATACAAATATCATCCATAAATCTGTGATAATTCTTTTTAAATGAATTATATTAATTTTTTAATATCTTCAATTAAATTTATTTTTTAATCTTTTTTTAATTTATTTTACTTATTTTTGAGTACTTTTAAAGTGTATTAACATTACGCTTTTGTCATAAAAGTCCTAATGTAATTATTATAAAATAATTATTTTTCAAGTATTTTTTTTATATGGAATTCATAAATAATATTATACGATATCTGTCAAAAATATTATTTCTTATTATTATTCTAAATATGCTTTTATCAAGCATAAACTACTGCAATGCTTCCCCAAATAATAGTTCTCTAAAAAAAACTAAAGAAAGTACTTACGAACATAAACTTTTTCAAAAAGCTGAATCATTTTTTAAAAATTCTCAGTTTGATAGTGCATTCTATTATTATGATAAATCGTCAAATATTTTCTTTTTAAATAAAAATTGGGAAATGTATCTTAAATGCCAAATTCAAATTAGCTATTATTACTTTTTGAATATTGATAAAGAAAAAGCATTAGAAATTATTATTTCTGCTGAGAATTTTGCAAAAAGACATTTTGATAATAATCATATAATTTTTTCATCAATTTTTCATAGAAAAGGCTCAATTTTAATCGGATTAAGAAAGTATAGTGAATCAATAAGATTATTAACAAAATCGATAGAAATTAGAATTGAAGAAAACGGAATTTTAGATTCTTTGTTAGCACCAACTTATAATAGTTTTGGAAATAATTACTTTTATTTAGGAGATTATGATACAGCTTTTGAATATTATAAAAAGGCATTATTTATTGCAGAAAAAAGTTCAATCCGACCCGATAAAGGTTTAGCAAATTACAACCAGTCAATCGGAATAATTTATTCAATAAAAGGAGAAATCAAACAAGCTGCAATATATTATAAAAAATCCCTTGAAATAAATGAACAAATTCTCAGCAAAAACAATCCTGAATTAGCATTGAATTATGAAAACTTTGGTGCTTTTAATGCTCAAAACGGGAACTATAATACTGCTCTTAAATATTTTAATAAAGCAGAAAATATTTATAAATTAAAATTCGGCAAAGAATATAATAAGCTTGGAACTATTTATTTAAATAAAGGAACTGTTTATAGTAATCAATCCGATTTTAAAAAAGCTCTGATATATTATAAAAAATCTTTGCAATTATATAAGATTCATAACTCATTTGACCATCCTGATATACTTAAACTTTATTATAATATCGGATTATTATATTACTGGCAATTTGACTATAAAATGGCTTTAGTATATTTTAAAAAGTCATTAGATTCTAAAGCATCAACAACAACAAGAATTTCAGCAATTAGAAATTCAGCTAATAGCTATTTTAAAATTAATGATTTGGAAAATGCTAAAAATAATTATTTATTAGCTATTGATGAATGTAGGGAACTCTATGGTAATAATCATAAGCAGTTAGCTTTATGTTACTTAAATTATGGAGATTTCAATCTTAAAATTAAGGATAATGATAAGGGTTTAGAATACTTTAATAAAGCTCTTAACATATATTTAAATAATTATGGTGAAAAAAATAGTGACGTTTCAAATTGTTATAGCAAAATAGCTAAATATTATTATGAAAAGCAGGACTATGTAGAATCTCTTAAATATTATCAACGTTCATTAATTTCAATTGTTCCGGAATTTGATAATAAAAATATATATTCAAATCCGGATATTAATAATAGTTTTTTAGATATTAATCTTCTTAATGCTTTAAGATGGAAAGCTAATTGTTTATATTATTATTCCTTGGATGTTTCTCATGACGAAAAAGATTTAAAGACCTCCCTTGAAACATATGAATTAAGCATTAAATTAATTGAAAAAATCAGAAATAAATATTCTTATCAGGAAAGCAAATTGTTTATTGTTGATATAGCTAAAAACGTATTCTCAAATGCTATAAACACTTCACTTTTGTTATATAAACATACAGGAAATATAAAATATAAAGAAGCTGCATTTCAATATTCAGAAAAAAGCAAATCTGTAGTTTTTCTTTCGTCTATTAAAGATATAAAAGCTAAAAAATTTGCTAAAGTCCCGCAATTGTTAGTAAAATTTGAAATTAATATAAAAAATAATATTTCATTATATGAAAAGCTTATTTATGATGAACAACAAAAAACAAATCCAAATAAAAACAAAATCAGTTTATGGGAAAGCCAGCTTTTTGAACTTAATAAAAAATACGAAATGATTATAAGTTATATTGAAAATAAATATCCTGAATATTTCAAACTAAAATATGATAACAGCGTTGTTGATATAAAAAACATTCAAAAACAATTAAAAAACGACGAAGCTCTTATTGAATATACCCTATCAGATACTGTACTTTTTATTTTCTTGGTTACTTCAGACAAATTCAAAGTTTTTAATATTTCAATTAATAAAGATTTTCACAATAATATTGAGATCTTACGAAACTCTATTTCAAATAGAAATTTTTTAACTGACGTAAACAATACTTACAACAATTACACAAATGCAGCATATAATCTTTATTTAAAGTTATTAAAACCAGCAGAAAAAGTAATTGCTAATAAAAAACTGATTATTATACCCGATGATAAATTAGGATATATTCCTTTTGATATACTTCTAACAAAACTTCCCAAAGGAAATATAATTGATTATAATAAGCTTTCGTATTTAATCAAAAGCAATAGCATTAGTTATTTGTATTCAGGCACATTACATTTCAGTAAAATAAATAAACAAAAGTCTCATCGGAAAAAATTACTTGCATTTGCCCCTACTTATGAAAATATTAATGAAATAAAAAAAACAAATCCGGAAGTAGATAGAACAAACATTTTAGATTATTTATTCCCCCTGCCTGCAGCAAAAAAAGAAGTAAAAAGTATAAATCGAATTATTAAAGGAGACATTTTCCTGGATTATGATGCTACTGAAAAGAATTTTGTAGAATTAGCACAAAATTATGACATCCTGCATTTGGCTATGCATACTATTATTGTTGATGAAAACCCGATGTATTCAAAACTTGTTTTCACACTTAACAAAGACAATCCTGAAGACGGTTTTTTAAACACTTATGAAATTTATAATTTAAATATTAGCTCCAGCATGGTTGTGCTTAGTGCCTGTAACACAGGAACAGGGAAATTGCAAAGAGGTGAAGGAATTATGAGTTTAGCAAGAGGCTTTTTGTATTCCGGTTGTCAAAGCATTATTATGACACTTTGGACAAGTGACGATATTAGTGGAGCCGATTTAATGAATAAATTTTACAAATACCTTTCTAAAGGAAAAACTAAAGATGAAGCATTGCGTTTAGCAAAATTAGATTTTTTGAAGAAAGCTGACAAGTTGAAATCTCAACCATATTTCTGGGCGGGATATGTTTGCATTGGCGACACTAAAACAATTTCTAAATTAAATAAATTTAATAATTATATAATTTATATTTCTATTTTTATTTTACTTATAATAATAATTGTAATTATCAGGTACAGAAGAAAGAATAAAACCTAAAAATGGGTTTATGGAAGAATTGATTTTGTATTATAAATTTATACCAATCTACAGTTTGTCCAGAATTTCAGCAGCATTATTTTTATAATAACTATTACTGTCTGCAATCTTTTTAAATTTAGAAATGGCCTTTTCAATTTCATCTTTTTTCAAATAACAAAGACCTAAATACCAATCTGCTTGTTCGGTAAATAAATTGTCATTATTATCGATTATAACATTAAAAGAATTAATTGCATTTTCATAATCACCTGTTTCAATATAAGAAATTCCAGTATAAAAAACAACAGTAATATTGTTATTATCATTTTCTAAAACATCATTAAATTTCTTAAGAGCAGAAGAATAATCTTTTGATTCGTAAAAACGAAAAGCAGTCAATAAAACACCATCAGATTCTATGTTTCCTGACCTGACATTCATTATTCCATCATAAGGTTCATAGTTCAAATTAAATAATTTATCATTTGAATAATCACTATTAAATTGAGTATATATCAAGCTTGAACCAATAACAATTGTAATAATTGCAAACGCTGCAACACGATATAAGTTATCTGTATATAATCTTCTTATAAATGATTTAGGTTTATTAATGGATTTATGAATAACTTCTAATTGAGATCTAATTTCCATTATATCTTTTTCATTAATAGCTTCGTTAACTTCTTTGCGAAGATTATATTCTTCTTTTAATTCAGAATTAACTTTTAATTCGTTTTCGAACCATTCAAGTTCTTTGCCTTCAAGCTCACCATCTAAATACTTCTCAATTATTTCTTTTAGATTTTTCATGTGTTTGTTTTTTGTATTTTGTTAATATATAAGTTTTTTTCTTCTGACTGCCTCTGTATTATTTGTTCACTATTATTAATCTATATTTAGAATTTAAAATTCATTTATCTTTCATCTTGTTTAATCGCATTTTTTATTTTTTTCATCAAAACTTCTTTACAGTGAAATTTACGTTTTTTTGTATATCCTTCGCTTTTATAACCCATTATACTTTTAATATCTTTCATTGGTATCTTGTCAATATAAAGCTGCAAAACTGTCTGACAATCTACACTTAAATTTTTAAATTGTTTTTGATATAATTTAAATCTATTAACTTTCTCACAAATATCACCTATATCTTCTTCTAAGTTATAATATTCATCTTTAAAACTTAATGTTTTTAATCCTGTGCTTCTTTTTCTTAATTCCATTTTCCATAAATACATACACACAGAAAACAAATAGTATTTAAAAGAACTTTTAATTTTTATAGTTTTATTTTTAATATTAGAATAAACAATAATATTTGCATCTTGAAAAACATCTTGAGCATCTTCCTCATTACCACAATTGTTTTTAATATAAAATTTTATTTCATCAAAGAACTTTTTATAAACATATTCTAAAATAATTTTATCTTTATTTAAATACCCCTCTAAAATTATTTTATCTGAATAAATTTCCACTTTATATATATTAATGTCATTTTTTAGCAAAAGGTTACCCTTAAAAAGTACTTTTTTTTAAACAATTTTTTACTTTTTCAAGGTAACGCTTGTATAGCTTGCAATATCAAACTTTTACAAAAACTTGTTTTTTTTCCTATTTTTTCCATTAATTAATAAAATGTAAAAAAATCACAAATATACTATTGACAAATACTAAAAGTCAACTAAAACTTTAAAATTTAATAGTCGTGGGGATAAATAATTGGGAACTGCATACATTCTATTATTAACATCTGTAATCCAAATGTATGATACAGTGTTATTTACTTGCAACAAATTAAATACTTCAAGACTAACCCAAATTGAATTAAAAAATCTTAAAGGGCTTTTTGCACGAGTTTTTGTTTCTTTTGATTTAAGTTGTTTAGAAAAGCCTATATCAACTCTTCTATATGGAGGGATTCTAAGCGTTGCTTTATATCTTTCGTGAGTTGGAGGTCCAAAAGGTAAACGACTGCCATAAACAAGGTTTAAATGCATTTTAAAAGTTGGATTTCTCGGTAAATAATCCTGGAAAAACAAACTAAAATTCACTCTTTGGTCAGTTGGTCTTGGAATATAACCGGGTTCATTTCTAATACTATCTACAGCAACAGCATCATAAGAATATCCATAAATAATTTTCTCACCTGATTGGTTATAATAATCATAATAAAAATCATCTTCTATATCTTCCTGAGTTTGCATTATTGATAAACTTGCCCACGATTCAACTCCTTTAACAAATTCCCCGTTAATTTTCAAGTCTATTCCGGTTGCATAGCCATGAGCATTGTTTTCGGCATAATAACGAATTCTAACATTATCAATTTCATAAGGAATAAGATTGTCAAGATATTTATAATAAACCTCTGTTATAAAAACAAAAGGGCGGTACCAGGCAAGGAAATTCCATTCACCTGCTAAAACAAAATGAAGGGAACTTTGAGCTTTTATATCTGTGTTTATTTTACCTTCAAAATTTCTTAATTCTTTATAAAAAGGAGGCTGATAATACAATCCTGTAGAAAATCTTAAAGAAATATCTTTTTTCCAATCAGGTTTATACAAAATCGTTGCTCGTGGGCTTAACAAAAACTGGTCGTTTAAGTCCCAATAATTTGCTCTGAGGCCGGCTGTTATATTAAAATCTGTTTTTTCGCCATCAAGATTCCATTTATTTTGGATGAAGCCCGAATATCTGTTTGAAGTAGTATCAAATGAAGCTTTAATAACCTCTTGTAATCTTATTGCATTATTTGTGTTCATTCCCGGAACCAAATTGCCAATATTATCTTGAGCATGCGGCAAAGAATATCCTGCGGAATCAAGCATTTTCCATTCGCTCAACTCATCAGAAATCATCTCGCTTTGAAATTTAACTCCCCACTGAAGATAATTCTTTTCGTTTCTATACGAACCAATATGTTCAACATTAAAAACTGTGGCATTAAGTAGGTTTCGGGCATGATGTAAATATGTTCCTACTCCCCTATTTGCTTTAACATTACCAAACTCATCTTTTCCAAAATCATTTTCAAGCTCATCAAGCCAATACTGCCCTTGAGTATCAAAAGTTTCGCTTTCATAAGTATTAAAACAGGAGGTTATAAATTTTAGTTTTAATTTTTTATTTGGTCTGTAGGTTGAAGTAAAAGCTCCCATAATAGTCTCAAACTTATCCACTTCCTGACCATCAAAATAAATTGTTAATCTTAGAGCTTCATTAATAGTTCCAAATTCAGTTTCTCGATTTTCAGGAATAACCTGATAAGAATTTCTTGCATAATTCCCAAGAAAACCAATTTCTAAATTCTCAGTTACATCATAAGTCATATAAGTTTGAAAATCGGTAAATGATGGTTTATATTCACCTTGGGTCTCTAAGCTTTGTAACAGATATTGATTTGACTTCTGGCGTACGCCAAACAAATAAGTTAAGCGATGATTATCGGAACAACCTTCAACGTGTACTGAACCTCCCAAAAGACTCAAAGCAACTGAAGACGCAAACTCTTTAGGTTCTTTATATTTTATGTCAAGAACCGAAGACATTTTATCTCCGTATTTCGCATCAAAACCACCGGCAGAAAATGTAATTGAAGATACAAGGTCGGAATTAGCAAAACTCAAACCTTCTTGTTGACCTGACCTGACAAGAAAAGGACGATAAATTTCAATATCATTAACATAAACAAGATTTTCGTCATAATTTCCTCCCCTGACAGAATATTGTGAACTAAGTTCATTGCTTGAAGAAACTCCTGTTCCTATAGTTTTCAAGATTGATTCAATGCCCATTGATGGGCTTGGAATAACTTTAACATCTTTTGGGTCAATGCGTGTTAAACCTACCTCTCTGATTTTTCTACCCTTAATTTCAGCCCCAACAATGTCAGTAGATTTTATTTTTAATATTATGTTAAATTCTTTTTTTCCTTCTGACGTTAATCTAACAATTATTTTTTCGGTTTTATATCCAACATAAGAAAATGCAATTACAACATCAATATTAAGTGGAACATCAAATTTATATTCCCCATCTTTGTTTGTTATTGCTCCAATTTGCTTTGAAAGGTTTAGTGTTCCTATGTTTACTGATTCAAGAGGACGATTTATTTCATCAGTTACAACACCATAAATACTTCCTTTATTTTGTCCGAAAATGGAGAAAATCGAAAGAAAAAAAATACAAAATATAAAATACTTTAGAAGTTTCATTAAAATTTATTATGTGTGTTTATAACATCAAACTAACAAAAACAATCTCAATCATCTTTTTTGAAATCACCTCTTTTCCATGCTTTAATAAATTCAGCCCAAGCAAGAGGATTTAACAATGGATTATTCATCATACTTGTTAAATTGGGCTTTTGCATTCCCATATAAGAATAATTATAAACTTGTTTGTTTATATAATTTCTATAATTCATGCTTCCATCCATTGGAATGTTATTCATACGGTCTTTCAATTCAGCACGAGCAAGATTTTTCTTAGCTCTTTCTAAATCATCATCAGGAATATTAAGTTTGACAAATGCTTGTTTAAATTGCTCAATAGTGGGCCAGGGATATATTATTGTTTCTGCTAACACTATAGTGTCAGTTCTCATCACTTGAATCAAGGAATAGCGATTCTGGTTAAGAGTATCAGGAATTTTAAAAATTACTTTTTTGTATCCTATCGATGAAAAAATAACTTCATCTCCTTTACGGGCAACAAACGAAAAAAAACCGTAATAATCAGTCATTGTTCCCCTGTGTGTTCCTTTTACAATAATATTTGTAAATGAAACCGGTTTCACACTATCGGCAGTTACAACTATTCCTGAAAATTGCACTAATTCTTTCTTGAGTTCCTGTGCATGAATATTATTTATAAAAATAATTGCTAAGAAAATAATTGCTATTAATTTGGAGATTTTCATTCAAATGCTAAAATAAACTATTTATTTTTATTAGCGGTTAAACGGATTATAATTAAATTTATTTTTAAAGGAGACTTCTAATAAAAAAAAATGCTATTACTAAAATCAAGCAACAGCATTTTTTTCTTTATCGTATATCATTACTTTTTCATAAATCCTTTTTCTTTAGCTTCTTTAATACAGGCACTAATTCCGTTTTTATTAATATTTCTTATTCCTGATGTAGAAACTTTAATAGTTATCCATTTATCTTCTTCAGGAATATAAAACTTTTTTGTTTGTAAGTTTGGATAAAATCTTCTTCTGGTTCTTTTATTTGAATGGGCAACATTGTTGCCAACTATCATTTTTTTACCTGTTATTTCACAAATTCTCGACATTTCTAAATATTTTAAAATTACTGTTCTAAAAAGGAGTGCAAAATAAATGAAAATTATTTAATTAAACAAATTATTAGCTTTTTTTTTCAATCGCTTCGTTCAAATCATAAATGAGACAAAATATACTAACAAAATATTTTGTTTTATTGCTAAACCCTACGAAGGTTTGAAACCTTCGTAGGGTTATTTTTACATTTTATTAATTTTTTGCTTTTTCTTCTTCAATCATCAATTTTCTAAGCATGTTCAGTGCAGTAAGCCCTGTTTTAACAATATTCCTTTCACGGTTTTCGCCGAATAAATATTTTTTTGCAATAACTTTATTTTGTGATGCCACAGCAATCCATGTTGTTCCAACAACTTTTTCGGCAGTTCCACCTCCTGGTCCTGCTATTCCTGAAGTAGAAATTGCATAATCGGTATCAAACTTCTTTTGAATTGCCTTTACCATTTCTTTAACAACAACTTCACTAACAGCTCCGTGTTCAATTAATGACTCCTTTTGAACTTCTAAAAATTTTTCTTTGATTTCGTTTGAATATGAAACAACAGAACCTTTATAATACTGTGAACTTCCCGGAACACTTGTTATTTTGTGAGCAATATATCCTCCCGAACAACTTTCAGCTGTTGACAAAGTTGCTCCACTTTTTGTTAATTTCTCCCCAATAATCTTTTCTAATTTGTCATCATCATATCCAAAAACATATTCAGGAATAATTTTAATAAGTTCTGAAAGCAGAAAATCAATTATTTTATTAAGTTCATTTTTGCTTTTTCCTTTGGCTGTCAGCCTAATTCTCACTAAACCGGGGGAAGGCAAATATGCAAGTCTAATGTTTTCAGGTAATTTGTTTTCCCATTCCTTAATTTTTTCAGATAAAAACGACTCCCCTACTCCTTGAGTTAAAACTGTTTTATGAACAATAGTTTCATCAATAAACATATTTTTCAACTTAGGAATAATTGTGTCTTCGAGCATTTGCTTCATCTCAAAAGGAACTCCCGGAACGAAAATAAAAATCTTTCCTTTTTCTTCGAACCAAATTCCCGGAGATGTTCCATGAATATTTGGGATTGGAGTGCATTTTGCTGGTATTTCGGCTTGCTTTCTGTTAATTTCTGTAAGTCTAAAACCACGAATTGAAAATAATTCTTCGATATGTTTTAAAGCTTTTTCATTTAAAACCAATTCGGTGTTGAAATATTCACAAATAGTTTGCTTTGTAATATCATCATTGGTTGGACCAAGACCACCGGTAGTAATAACAACATCAGAACGTATTGCAGAGGCATCAAGTAAATTTAAAATTTCATCTTTACCCTAACCCTGAAGGGAATCAGAATTAAGAAAGAATTAAACAAATGTTCGTCTGGATAAATTAACAATTTTAGTAAATCAGATTCCTGTAAAATCATCCTTAAGGACCGAGGCAGAATTTTACAGGAAGTTGATTTACGACTTTAAATAATGACCCTACTAAATAAATATGTTCAATCGTTTAATTGTAATTAAATTTTCGTCATTGATTTAGCATATTTTAAATTTGCTCCTTAAACGAAATTTTATAATTTTGCCAAATTAAATTTTTAGTCTTTTATGAAATACCCATATACTAAAGTACACCACAACGCAATATTTAAACATGGGTATTCCATGTTTGGTAACGATGAAGGTTGATAACTTAATAAGTTTATAAATATAACTACCAGTCAAATAACATTATTTAAACACATGAAACATATTATTCCCATATTAATTATTTGCCTTTTAATTTTTACTTCATGTGGAACTAATTCCGAAAAGGATATTATTTCAACAGATATTATTGAAAATCCAAATACAGCTTCAGGGAAAAAAGAAAAAGATGTTTTGCCAAAATTTGAATTTGAAAAAAATGAGCATGATTTTGGAAAAGTTATAGAAGGAGAAAAAGTTTCATACACTTTTGTTTATAAAAATGTCGGAAAATCTGACTTGGTAATTTTTCAAGCAAAAGCAAGTTGCGGTTGTACTGTTCCGAATTATTCTAAATATCCTATAGAACCGGGCGAAACAGGAAAAATTATTATTACATTTAACAGCAACAAAAGAAAAGGCTTCCAAAATAAAATAATTACTCTTGTTGCAAACACTCAGCCTAACACTTACGTATTAAGAATAAAATGCTTGGTTATTCAACCTGAAAAATAGAATTTTTATATAAACCAATAAATAATAATTATGTTAGAATTATTGAACATTATTTTAATGACACCACAAGAAGGTGGTAAAAGTGGCGGATTAACAACTTATCTTCCTATTATTCTGATTATCGTAGTTTTTTATATGTTTTTTATCAGACCTCAAACAAAAAAAGCTAAAGACCAAAAAAAATTCAGAGAAGCTTTACAAAAAGGCGACAAAGTTGTTACTATCGGTGGTATTCATGGAAAAATTCTTGAAATAAAAGAAACTACTGCTATTATTGAAACCGAAGGACAAGCTCGTTTAAAAATTGAAAGGTCTGCAATATCAATGGATAGTGTTAGTGGACAAGAACAAATTGCACAAAAAAAATAAAAAGATTTATTTAATATCTTATATTATTTATCTCTCTGATAAACCTTTTTATTTTTCATGAAATTATGACAATTAGAATTTTATGTTTTTATACATAAATTCTTTTTTCATCATATATATTTTTAGCAATCCCGGATAGATTATTTTATAATAAATCATCCATAAATGAAACAAAGTTTTATTAACTTTATAAAAAACAATTTATTAAACCTAAGATTTAGGAACGAAATTTCTGTTTTTATTATTTGCTTTATTAGCGCTTCATTAATCTGGTTCTTAATAAAATTATCAAAAGAATATTATTCTTCAATAGATTTTCCGGTTACTTATGTTAATCTACCTGTTAATAAACAATTAATAAGTAAAACCGACACCGTACTTACACTAAGATTAAAAGTTCAAGGTTATAAATTAGTATCCTTAAAATTGTTTACAGAAAAAAAACCAATTAAGATTAGTTTAAGCAAGATCAAATTGAAGAATGAGCAAAAGGGAATTTACAAAACTAATATAGCTGTTTCGCAAATCTCTCATCAAATCTTAAATCACCTAAAATACGTTAATGAAATAGAATCAATTTCACCTGACACTTTGTTTTTTGTTTTTGAAGATATTGTAAAGAAAAAAGTTCCTATTAAGCTAAAACTTAATATTAGTTTTGAAAAACAATATCAATTATACGAACCTATTGAATTATCTCCAGATAGCGTTATTATCAACGGACCAAAATCAAGTATCCGGGATATAAAATATATTGAAAGCGAGAAGAAAGAATTCATTCAATTAGATGATAATAAATCAGTGGAGTTATCTCTCCAATTACCTTCTAAGAAAAAAGGAATTAATTTATCATCAAAAAAGATACAAGTAAAGATTCATGTTGAAAAATTTACTGAAGCAAATTTAGAACTGCCAATTATTTCCATAAGCGATGAAAACAAGTTTAAAATTAAAACTTTTCCCGAAAAAGTTAAAATAACTTATATGGTTGCTTTGAAAGATTTTAAAAATGTTCATCCTGAATTATTTACCGCTAATGTAAATTGTGAAAATATTAATAAAGGAAATAACAAAAAGCTCAAAATTGATATAACTCAAAAACCGAACTTCATTAATATTACTAAAATTGAACCCGAAGAAGTTGAATATATTATTTTAAAATAATCCATCATTAATTAATAATGCAAAAAATCTGCATCACAGGAAGTATAGGCAGCGGAAAAACAACTGTTGCCAACATTTTTAAAGCCATTGGAATTCCTGTTTTTAATGCTGACGAAAAAGCAAAATCACTTTATACTGAAAAAACTGTTAAAACTCTACTTTTAAAATTTTTTGGGGAAACAATACTTGATTCAAATAATAGTATTAACAAAAAAAAAATAGCATCAATTGTTTTTAATAATCCTGTTGCTCTAAAGAAAATTAACAGCATTATTCACCCTTTGGTAATTGAAAATTTTCATAAGTGGAGCAAACAACAAAGTAGTAATTCTTATGTTATTTTTGAATCAGCTATTATTTTTGAATCGGACTTAGATAAAGAATTTGACAAGATAATTTCTGTTTCTGCACCCGAAGATTTAAGAATTAAAAGAGTTATGAAAAGAGACTCAGTTAATTCAGATAAAGTTTTGCAAAGAATAAAAAATCAATGGAGCAACGAAGCAAAAGTAAAGTTATCCGATTTTGTAATTATCAATGACGAAAGACAATTAATAATCCCTCAGATTCTTGAAATTCATAAAGAAATCAATCCTGAAATAAACTAATTTATTACCCGCCTAAGCCAGATAAATCAAGACAGACAAGACTGGAAAAAACAAATCCCAAAAGACAAATTACAAATAAATTCCAATTTTTAAAATAAATAAAATTTAAATCGCAAACACGTCCGACTTTTTTAAAACTGATATTTGTTTTTAGTCAGTTTTGTTATTTTTTACCAACGACCGAGGAAGTCCGTATGGAATAAAACACAAATATTACAAAAAAAACACTAATTTAGAAACTAACTAGTGTCTCTAAGAAAACTAAATTTTTTCGATTTGGTTTTAAGAAAGGGTCAAGAACGAGGCTTGCGAAAAACTTAAAATCAGGAGTTTACTTTTGTAAATGACTGGTTTTAAATGTGAGCGTAACGAAGTTATTGACGTTTTCTTAGAGCCACTAAAATTTATAAATAACAATTCTTTCGGTATTAATAAAAACATCATTGTATGTTTTTAACATATAAACACCTTGTTCTAATTCTCTTAAATCAAAAGATTGGTAAAAATCCTGATTTAATTTAACATCAAAAAATTTCTTTATTACAACTTGTCCGCTAATGTTTAAAATCTCAAAAACAATTTTATCAAAAGCAGGCTTTTGAATCTCAATATTTATTAATCCATTGCTGGGATTAGGAAATATATTTATGTTATTTTCAGTGTTCTGAATTGAATTTACAGAAGTATTTTTATAATGAATCATCCCGGATTTTGTAGGACATCCAATAGTATTAAAAATTGCTCCATAATAAATACCCGGGTCAGAAGCAATAAAAGTTTGTGAAGTTGCTCCTATAATTGGGTTTTCATAAAAATACCATTGATAAGTATATCCTGCCGGTGCAGTAAATAAAGAATCATCCACTGTAATAATTGGAACAGGTGGAACAGGATTTATAGAAATTATTATTGAATCATATTGATAACATAGGTTAGTGTCAATTACTTCAACTCTAAAAATTGTTGTAGTATCAGGAAGTCCCCATGGATTGTAAATTGTAGTATCACTAATTAAATTAACCGGTGACCAAGTGTAAGATGAAGCATAAGCAGGTGCAATCAGATTAAAACTGTCGCCATCACAAATTGCCTGGTCGCTTCCAAGATTAAGCACATCAAAAGGAACAACACCAAGAGTGTATGCTGTATCATAAATAATACCTATACTGTCAGTAACAGCAACAAAATAGTTGCCTTGAGTTAATCCTGATACAACTTTTCCTGCTTGGAATGTTGCACCGCTATCAACAGAATAGTAAACAGGATTTAATCCTGCTGCATTAATAGTAATGCTACCATTGTTTGTTTGATTGCAAGTAAGACCTTTAGGAACAACAGACTGTATTGAAAGAGAAGTTAATTTGGAAACTCCGCCTGCAGTACCAAACCATATACGTCCTTGGTTATCAACAGTGATTGCTTGCACATTATTATTTATTAATCCATCATAAATATCATAAGTTACAAAAACATTGTTATTGAACTTACTTACTCCAAGCTGATAAGCTCCAAACCACATATTATTGCCATCAGAAGCAATTGCCTGAACATCATTATGAACTAAACCATTGGTAGTTTTATAAAAATGCCATGTTCCATTATACATGTTTACTCCGCCACCAATACCAAATCCGGGATGTGAACCAAACCAAACAGCTCCTGCACTATCACAACCGGCAGATTGAACAACTTGAGAATTTGTGCCAAGGTGAGAAGTAAGATTTGTCCAACTACTTCCATTATATTTACTAACACCGTTTGATGTTGCAAACCACATATTTCCTTGAAGGTCGCAAGTTATTGCATTTACAAAATCATGTGCTAATCC
Organism: uncultured Saprospiraceae bacterium; assembly: GCA_964385385.1. Lineage (GTDB taxonomy): Bacteria > Bacteroidota > Bacteroidia > Bacteroidales > CAYLPA01 > CAYLPA01. Next base: position 15,976 of record CAYLPA010000027.1, read on the forward strand.
ACCTGATGTATTACTTGTTTTATAAGTTGTCCAAGAGCTACCATTAAATCGGCTTACTCCTCCCATTTCTGTTCCTACCCATACATAACCATTAGCACCAACAGCAAGACTTTTTGTTAAATTACTTCCAACACCATTACTTGTAGTATAATTTGTCCATGTACTTCCTGTAAATCTTGTTACACCATTTGATGTTGCAAACCATATGTTTCCTGAATTATCCTGAACTATAGATTTTACTACATTTGAACCAAGACCATTACTAGTAGTATAAGTTTGCCAAGTGCTACCGTTAAATTTACTTACTCCACCCCCGTTTGTACCAAACCAAACATTTCCTGAATTGTCTGCCATTGCAGCCATCACATTATTATTTGCTAATCCACTACTGGTATTGTAGTTAGTAAATTGAGCGTTTGATGTTAAAAATGATATTACAATTGAAAATAAGACAATTGAAAATAAATAATTTGATTTTTTCATTATTTTTCGATTTATTATTGATTAATTTTAAAATGCAAATTTAATTTTTTTTCGATTAAAAAAATTATAAATATTAATTGATTAAAAAATAATTGTTGATTTAAAACAGGATTAGCATTGAAAAATTAAATTAACCTTATAAAATCTTTGCTATTTTCATTTCATTAAATGCTTTAAAACAAGAAATACAAGTTTTTACATATTTTATAATCTTATGAAAATATTTTCGTTTTTTTACTATCTTGCAAAATTCTTTTAGCAAAATAAATTTTTCATATTTAAAAAATCCAAAATGAAAAAATTCAGATTCATATTTTATATAATAGGAATTATTATAGTTGTTCTTATTCTTACTAATATCTTTTTAAAAAATAGCGATAACACCAAACAAATTACAACTAAAGTTAAATATGGAGAATTCATTGTTGACGTAACAATAACCGGAGAACTCGAAGCCAAAAGCTCAGAAGACATTTACGGACCAAGAGGATTAAATTCTGTTGGGATTTGGGCAGATATAAAAATTGATTGGCTGATTGCAGAAGGAACAATTGTTGATTCAGGAGATGTTGTAGCAAGAATTGACAAAACTGTTATCAATAACAAAATAAGCGATGTTAACAGTGAGCTTGAAAAAATGGAATCAAATTTTATAAAAACAAAACTCGACACAACACTTGAACTAAGAAACGCCCGTGAAGAATTAGTTAACCTGAGATATTCTTTTGAAGAAAAGCAAATCACACATGAACAATCGAAATATGAACCTCCTGCTACACAAAGACAGGCGAAAATTGAAATGGAAAAGGCTCAAAGAAATTACAAGCAAGCTATTGAGAATTATAAGTTAAAAGAACAAAAAGCAAACGCAAATATGATGGAAGTTACTGCTTCCTTTAATCAGTTAAAATTAAAGTTCGATCGTTTGATGATGGTTCAAAATGAATTCATTGTCAGGGCTCCAAAACATGGAATGATTGAATACAGAAAAACGTGGAGTGGTAAAAAATTTACTGCCGGCTCAATGATTAGTCCATGGAATAATATTGTTGCAAAACTGCCTGATTTATCTAAAATGGTTTCCAGAACCTATGTTAACGAAATTGATGTAAGCAAAGTCAACGAAGGACTTGAAGTGGAAATTAACATTGATGCTTTTCCTGATAAATCATTTACCGGAAAAATTACTTCTGTTGCAAATATGGGAGAACAATTGCAAGGTTCAGAAGCCAAGGTTTATGAAGTTTTAATCATGCTAAATGAATACGACAGCATTCTAAGACCTGCTATGACTACTAAAAATAAAATTATTACAAATATTACAGACAGTGTTATGTTTGTCCCACTTGATTGTGTTTTCAGCAATGATAGTGTTTCTTATGTCTTTACAAAACGTGGAAAGAAACAACAAGTTATCACAGGAAAAAGTAATGAAAACGAAATAATAGTACTAAAAGGTTTGGAACAAGATGACGAATTGCTTTTGACGGTTCCTGAAAATGCTGATGATATTGAAATTAATATGATTGAAAGTAAATAAGTGCCTAGAGTTTGGAGTGCCTAAAGTTTGGAGTGTCTAGAGTTTGGAGTGTCTAGAGTTTGGAGTGCCTAGAGTTTGAAGTGCCTAAAGTTTGGAGTGTCTAGAGTTTGGAGTGCCTAGAGTTTGAAGTGCCTAAAGTTTGGAGTGTCTAGAGTTTGGAGTGCCTAAAGTTATTTTAAATGAATTATTTGAAATTGATAATGAGTTTCTGAAAATTAATAATTATGAACAATAGAAAATTTTATAGAATTTTAACTCTAAGTACTCTATGCACTCTAAGTACTTTAGGCACTAAAAAACTTAACTCAGAGAACTAATATTAAAATTAACAATTAATAAAGTTATAAAGAAAAAAATAATTTGAACAGATATTTACATAATATTGCTATTGCTCTTGAGGCTGTTGTTATAAACAAAGTCAGGTCAATTCTGACAGCACTCGGTATTATTTTTGGAGTTGCAGCGGTGATTACCATGATGGCAATTGGCGAAGGTGCAAAAAAAGAAATTCTTGATAATATGAAACTCGTTGGAGTTAATAATATCATCATTTCACCTATAGTTAAAGACTCCGAAAATAATGGCGAAAATAGTGAGGAAGGAAAAGAAACAGATACTAAAAAGTTTTCACCGGGATTAACTCTTGGCGATGTAAAAGCAATTCGGGAAGTTTTACCAACAGTCAGCAATATTTGCCCTGTTATTGAATATGAAACAAGAGCTATAAAAGGTGACAAAAGTACTGCTGTAACAATTTCAGGGGTATCTCCTGAATTTTTCTCTATTTTTAATTTGAAAGTAAGCTCAGGGAATTTCCTTGGACAAAATCATATGGAGCAAGGAAAAGCTGTTTGTATGATTGGCTCTACAATTCGTTCAAAACTATTCAATCAGGAAGATCCAATTGGAAAGAGTTTAAAATGTGGCAAAATATGGTATAAAGTAATTGGTGTGATTCAAGGTTATAGTTCAGGTTCTGAAAAAATGGAAGACCTTGGAATCAGCACTTATGAAAAACATGTTATTACCACAACTAACACATTATTATTAAGGTATAAAGACCGCTCTTTGGTAACAAAACAAGGTATCAAAAGAAGTCGGAACAACAAGACGGAAAAAATAAAAAATCATAATCAATTAGATAAAATCGTTGTTCAAATTAATGAAACTGAAAAACTAAAAGCTTCCGGCGAAATAATAAAAAGATTATTATTAAGAAGACATTCAGATGTTGAAGATTTTAAAATTACAATTCCTGAAATTCAACTAAAACAGGAACAAAGAACAAAAGATGTTTTTAAATTTGTTTTAGTTGCTATTGCCTGCATTTCACTTGTTGTTGGTGGAATTGGAATTATGAATATTATGCTAGCTTCAGTGATGGAAAGAATTAAAGAAATTGGAATTAGGTTAGCTATGGGTGCAACAAAAAAAGATGTTGTGTTTCAATTTATTTCTGAAGCAACTTTGATAAGTTTAAGTGGGGGTTTGTTTGGAATTGCTCTCGGTGTAATTCTGGCTAAAATAACAACATACATCTTTGAAATACCTACTATAATTTCATTGTTATCAATATTTGTTTCCTTTGGAGTTTCAGTAGCAATCGGTATTTTATTTGGATATATGCCTGCAAAAAAAGCAGCAAGCCAAGACCCTGTAACTTCGTTGAGGCATGAATAAAAAAAGCAAAGAATATAAATTGAATATCAAGAAACGGAAATAGTAGGCAGTAGGCAATTTAAAAAAGAGAATCTGAAAGCACGAATGAAAATAGTAGGCAGTAGGCAATTTTAAAAAGAGAATCTGAAAGCATGAATGAAAATAGTAGGCATTAGGCAGTAGGCAATAAGTAGTAGGCAATTTGCAAATTGAACAACAAACAACAAGCAACGAGCAACAAGCAACGAGCAACGAGTAACGAGAAACGAGCAACGAACAACAAGCAACGAGCAACGAGCAACGAGAAACGAGAAACAAAATTAAAAAATGAAAAAACCAACATACACTCCAATCCTGATAATTATTTTTTTATTTACTGTGCTCTCAGCCAACTGCCAGTCAATTGATATGAAGCTTTCATTAAATGATGTAATTATTATCGCCAAAAAGCAATCATCCGATGCAATTATGGCAAAGCATCGTTTCAGAAATAACTATTGGGAATTCCAAACTTACAAGGCTTCACGTAAACCATCCTTAGCTTTAGATGGAACTATTCCAAACTTTAACCGCTCAATTTCTCAAATCACACAAAATGATGGTACAAGTATTTTCAAAGAAATATACACTTCAAGTTATTCTGCTGGGCTTTCTCTTAATCAAAACGTAGGATTAACAGGTGGGCAGATATTCATGCGTTCCGACTTACAGCGACTTGACCTTCTTGGAGATTCAATTATTACTACTTATGCCAGCAGTCCTATCTCCATTGGATTTCAACAGCCGATTTTTGGTTTCAACCAGTTTAAATGGAATAAAAAAATTCAACCCATAAAATATTCCGAAGCTCAAAAAAGATTTTTGGAAGATGTAGAACAACTTTCGATAAAAGCTACCGAGTTGTTCTTTGATATGCTTATTGCACAAATCAATTTTTCAATGGCTAATATCAATCAAGCCAATAATGACACAATGTATAAGATTGCAAAAGGCAGGTACAATTATGGAAAAATTGCAGAAGATGAGCTTCTTCAAATGGAACTTCAATTGCTAAGGTCAAACACTCAGGTAAAACAAGCTGACCTTGACCTCGAAAATGCTACTTTCCTTTTAAAGTCATTTCTCGCAATTAAAGAGAAAGGTAGTTTGGAACTCATCCCTCCTACTGAGCTTTTCGATTATATTGTTGATTCCCAAAAAGCAATTGAAGAGGCTAAAAAAAACTCAAGTTCTACACAAAACTATGAAAGACGTTTACTCGAAGCCAAAAGTACAGTTGAAAAAGCAAAACGTGAAAATGGATTCAATGCAAATCTCTACACAACTTATGGTTTAACTCAAACTGCCTCTGAAATTTCAAATGCTTATAACAACCCAATTGACCGGCAACAGGTGATTTTCGGTTTTCAAGTTCCAATACTCGACTGGGGTCAAAGAAAAGGAAAAGTTAAAATGGCAGAGTCAAACAAAGAATTGGTTTTTGCAAATGTTGCTCAGGAGAAACTCGACTTTGGACAGAGAATCTACATTCAGGTTATGCAGTTTAATATGCAAAAGCAACAACTTGAAATAGCTGCAAAAGCTGATACTGTTGGACAAAAGAGATATTATGTAACCAAACAAAGATATCTTATCGGTAAAATTGGAATCACTGACCTGAACATTGCTCTCAATGAAAAAGATGCTGCTACCCGAAACTATTATTCCGAAATGCTAAACTATTGGAGAAGTTATTACCAACTGCGAAAACTTACTCTTTATGATTTCAAATATAATATGCCACTGATATTTAACTTTGATGATGTGAAGTAATAATTTAAGTTAAACTAAAAAAAAATATTGTTAAAATCTCGACCTTTGATTTGCATTTATACTTTTTGTTTTTTCACAACAAAACAATAAATTTTAAAAAAATTCGTATTTGCTAAAGATTGTATAAATTTGCAATTACAAAACATTAAGTTTTTTATCAGACATTAAAAAAATGTTGAAAAAAAGTATTTTATATTCAATAGTTTGCATTTCGGTTTTAGTATTCTTCGTTTTGGGGTGCAGAAAAGATAATGTTATCACTGACGACCCATCGGATAAGTTAAGTTTTTCTACCGACTCAATTTTGTTTGACACTGTTTTCACCACCATAGGTTCAATCACACAAAAATTAATGGTTTACAACACAGCGAGTAAAAAAATTAATATTTCTTCAATAGAATTAGCTGGTGGCTCAAGCTCATTTTTCCGTATGAATGTTGATGGCATTTCAACAACCTTAGCAACGGATATTGAAATAGCTCCCGATGATAGTTTATATATTTTTATTGAAGTTACTGTTGACCCGCAAAACAGCAGCAATCCTCTTGTAATAACTGATTCTATTGTTTTTAAAACCAATGGAAACATTCAGGACATTGACCTTATTGCCTGGGGACAAGATGCTCATTTTATTGTCGCTGATACCTATATACAAGGATTGCCACCTTATAAAATTGTTGTTAAAGAAGGAGAAAATATTACCTGGCAAAATGACAAACCTTATGTTATTTATGGTTATGCTGTTGTTGATTCAACAGGACTGTTGAATATTGATAATGGCTGCAGAATTCATTTTCATAATAGTTCGGGATTATGGGTTTACAAAGGCGGTTCAATAAAAGTAAATGGAACAAAAGATTTTCCTGTAACATTTCAGGGAGACAGATTAGAAAGCTATTATAAAGACATTCCCGGACAATGGGATAGAATCTGGCTAAACGAAGGAAGCGTAGATAATGAATTTAATTATGCAATTATTAAAAATGCTTTTATTGGAATACAGGCAGAAACTTTTGATACAAAAATGGGAAACCAACTAAAACTTGACAACACAATAATTTTAAATATGTCAGGTGTTGGAATTCTAACGAGAGATTATAAAATCACTTCAACAAATTCTGTTTTCGCAAATTGCGGACAATATGGGCTTGCTCTCAGCCAGGGCGGTGATTACGACTTCAGGCATTGCACTTTTGTAAATTATTGGAACTATACTTCAAGGCAAACTCCTACTCTAATTCTCAACAATTATTATGAAGATTATGATGGCGTTATTATCGTAAAAAGTTTAGTGAATGCTTATTTTGGAAATTGCATTATTTATGGAAATGTTGACGAAGAAATTATGTTGGATAAACACCCCAACAGTTTGGTGTTTAATTACAAATTTGACCATTGCCTGATAAAAACCCTTCTGAATACAAGCGACATAAATTTTTATGTTGATTGCAAAATAAATTCAGACCCGAAATTTAAAGACTTTTCCGAAAACGATTACGAATTAGAACAAACCTCCCCTGCTGTAAATGCCGGTTCAACTTTAATTATTATTCCTGTTGATTTGAATGGCAAAAATCGCGATTCAAATCCCGACATTGGAGCTTACGAATATATTCCTGATTGATTTTTTTGTAGCAGAGTACCCAAAATATTTACAGAAAGTATAATCACTAAATACACTAAAGGATTTGTGGGGAGCAGGGATGTATTTCAACGGTTTGAATATGGTACGTTTGGCATCTCAACGCTCCAAACTTTCAATTT
>CAYLPA010000028.1:0-23062 GCA_964385385.1 uncultured Saprospiraceae bacterium
ACATTCACCATATAACTTCCAGCTTGCTTAACAGTAAGTGAAGTATCAGTTTCTCCTGATATTGCAATACCGTCTTTGAACCATTGATAAGTCAGTCCGGAATCAGTATTAGCCGTTAATAACAATGAGTCGTTTTGACAAATATTGATTGCTCCGCTGGGAGTTACATTTGCTAATGGTGATGCATTAACATAAATACCTGTCTTGATTATTGTATCATTTGTATTTACTACATCAGCAATACCATTAGGATTTGATGTATAAGCATCAATATTATAGTTAGTTCCTGTTAAAAAATTATATGTTCCAATATTGACGTTGGCAGAATCTCCTACAGCCATAGTACCAACCCAATTGTATGCTGTCTGGCTGACATTGTTTACTTTCCAGTTAATAGCAACAGATGATAAACTGTTAGGTCCAAAATTCTTTAATCTTACAGTAGCTGCGTTAGTTCCACTACAAATTGTGTCTGTTGGGAAAATCATGGAGGTCAGACCAGCATCGGTTGCTGATGAAGGCAGGCTGATTCTTATGTTATAGAAGAAATACCAGAAAGCAGCATTCCACGTATTACCGGTAATAGTCATAACACCGGGAACAGTATATGGATAAGAAGCACCTGTGGAGTTTCTCAGCATTCCAACAGAGCTGGTTGTAAGTCCCAATTTGTAACCACTACCTATAGGAACAAAAAGGTTTACTTTTATGCGTTCAGCTTGATTTCCACCAACAGTGGTAGTATCTGTTGAGCTGGCAATTATTGTGCTGGAACTATTCTTAACATAAACAGTGTAAGAAGTTGATGCTGTTGAAGGATAAATTGTAATGCTATCAATATACACACCGGAAGAATTTAAAACATTAAATACTTCCTGATGATTATGTGATGTATAATTCGCACTGGTTCCAATGGCAGGACTTGCAGGTCCAATAAGATAACTCTGAGCATTAGAAATATTAAAGTTAAGACAAATAATTAGCACCAGAATTACATTTTTAATTAATTGATAAATTGTTTTCATAATAAAACTGTTTTTGGTTTAATAATTATTAATTCTCAAATATATGAATAATATTATTATTGTCAACAGGTTTCATAAATTTAATTCAATATCACCTTAACAAATTTTTGTTTTTCTTCAGATTTTAAACCAATATAATATAATCCTTCCGGCAATTCAGAAAGGTCAATGGTTTTTATGATTTTAGATTTAGTTGTAATTAGCTCAGATAATATTTTTTGTCCTATTGTATTGAAAACAATAATTTCCAGTCCGTCTAATCCTTCGGGAATATCAATATTGATTTTCCCTTGTGAAGGATTTGGATAAATATTAATTCCTAATGGTTTTATATTTTCAGAAATCCCCGAACAATCCATCACAGTAACTTTTATTGTATCTGAATTAACACAGCCTTGTTGTGTTACAATTACGGAAAAGTTTTTATTCCCTATTCCTATCCCTGTTGAGTCTATTAAAATGCTTTGAGTTGTGTCACCTGTTGACCATAAATATGAATCCATTCCTGCTCCTGCATCTAAAGTAATTTGATGTGTCTCACAAATTGTTGAGTCTGGACCAAGATCCAGTGGAGGTAACATCACTGTTACATTAATCGGTAAAGACGTTGTTGGAACACTATTTAAATAAGATGTAGTTACAGTATAACTACCGGAAGATTTTGCTGAATAAACCGAATCATTTGCTCCCATAATCGGTACACCATTAAGTTTCCATTGGTAGGAATATCCTGCAACATAAGGAGTATGCAGAACTATTGAGTCATTTTCGCAAAAAGTCAGGTTTCCTATGTAGGAGATAATTGGAATCGGAAGAATTTTAGAAAATTCATCTGCACCTATTTCAGGTGTCAAAGTATCCCGTAACTCATCGTCAATATCGAAAAGAACATCATTTAGAAATGTGCCTGTATTATTTAATAGAGCATTCCCAATATGAAGATTTGTGTCAGAAGTAAATTGTGGATTAATAGAAATTGAGTTTGAATCTTTCCCTGAAATGCTTTGCCAGCTTGAAAGACTTGAAATATTGTTAATGTAATTTATGAAGTTTGTTCCTGTAGTGTAATAATTGTTGTAATCGCTACTAAATTCAGTAAGAGGAACAAATATATATATAATGTAACCACCACCTGTGTTTACAAAGTTATTGTTTTTGATTTCAAACATTTGAGCCATGCCATTCAATTCTAAACAACTGCCAGTTGATGTTCCATAAATATTTATACTGTTGTGATAAATATTTTGGTATTTAGATCCATAACTTTGAATTCCTATTGAACCACTACCTGTTATTGAAATGAAGTTATTTGCAATCAAACCATAATTTGAATTTGTAGGATATATATAGTTTAATAAAATTCCAATAGCAGTATTTGCGTTAATTCTGATTTCATTTTTGGTTATTTCTATAGCTTGAGTACAAATAGAAACAGCAATAGCTGTAAAACCAGTAAAGTTTGATGTAATAATATTTTCTGTAGCATTAAATCCGTTTTGATAATAGAGATACAATGCTTTATGAGCTTGGTTTTCTATGATGTTGCTTTTAATAAGTAATCCTGAACCACTAATAAAATAAATGCCATTTCCACCATTTAGAAGTAAATTATTAGTGATTGAATTATTGTTACCTGAGATGCTTATTAAATTGGCATTCTGGTATGATGCTCCATAAAATCCAATGATGCGGCAGTTTTGGATTTTATTAAAGCTTGCATTGTTAGATATAATTACCACATTACTACAACCATTTATCGCTGTGTTTTGCAAGCTTACATTTTTGAAATTTATAAAATAGGCACCATTCAGCTTTACAACCCAGTTATCGTTATTACCTATTGGAGAATATTTCATAACAACACTGGATGAATCTTGAGTATAAGATTGGAATGTTATGGTATTAGTTGAGCTTGCACCTGAAATGGCTGGAATAGTAATCTGTTCAGAATAATTTCCAGGCATAACAAAAAACGTAATCGGGCCGCTAATGCCATTGGTAACTAAAGATAAAACGGCACTTGTAAACGAACTGAAATCATTGGTTGAGTCTGCACCAATTGAATAATTACCTGACATTGGTAATAAAACATTTTGTCCGTTAGCATCATTATTAGTCGAAATTGAATTGTTTGCTTGTTTGGAATTAAATTTTGAAACTTCTGCAAAAATGTTATTCTTTAGTATAAAGAAAAGACTTAAGAACAGCAAAGTAAAAATAAGTATGCTTTTTTTCATATCATTAAATTCAATTAATAACTCCCTGATAAACTTTAGACAAAATATAGATGTTAAAAGTTGCCCACAAGTAAATTAATATGATTAAATATGAATTTTAGAACATATCCCAATTCGATACCATCTATTTCACCTGAACCCGAATTCCCTCCGAATGAGAAGTAAATTCAGGAGCATACATACACTGAATTGTTGTTATTCCATTTGAGAAATCACCTTTATGAGTTACGAAAACAGTATATTCAAAAACATAGGTTCCTTTTCGCAAATATGGAATAAAGAAATTTGTAGCTGCATCACGAGTGCTTTCGTAATAACCCAAACCACCCTGCCATTTGTATCTTGAAATAACATTTGTCGGTTCAAAAGATGATGCTCTCATGTCTTTCATGTGTACATATTCCATGTCACGGTCAACTCTGAGTTCAATGCGAACTTTAACTTTATCTCCAATTTTTAAAACAGATTTTTCAGAGACAGGTTCAATTACAGGACCGCTTGCTGTATTTCTTTCAACAAAGAGTTTTTTCTTTAATTCCAAAGGAGTTTTGTGAGTTGTGATTTTATCAAGTTGCTCAAAATATTGCCAGTATAAAGCCCCCCAAGCCACACCATCATCGGTTTTAGTTACAGTAACATTTCCCATATTTGGTTTGATATCACCACCCGACCATGAAGTTTTAAAATATCCTGTTCCGGCTTCAACTTTTACATTATCCATTTTCTTTGGGTCGATGATTTGGTCGCCAAGTTTTACTTCCACCAGTTTATCACTTTCTAATAAATCAGTTCCACGAAGAAGAAGTGCATAGCAAGCTTCAACTGTTGCTTTGGTGGTTTTCCAATCGGTAGTTTGTTTTTGTTTCAATAACCAAACTTTCATTTCTTCAACTGATTCTTTGTCGTCTGTAACCTCATCAAATGCTTCAATCATAAGAGCCTGAGTTTCTATTGGTGCCTGATACCAATACCAGCCACGGTCATTTCTCCAATACATTCCCATTTCTTCAGAACTTAAAGAATGCTCTTTTAAGGATTTAATTATCAAAGCCGGAATTTCTTTTTCACCATAACGGTGAAGACCAAGTGCAAGCATTCCCTGCATATATTTACTTTGGCTTAACCAATACTTTTTGGCTTGTCCGAAATAATAGTCAAAGGCTACTTTATTTCGTTTTGAAATTTGAATATCATCCTTAAAATAGCTTCTTGCATACAAATACTGAATTTGAGTGTAACTAATATTTTGTTTGTCTTTATTTTGTGGATAATGCTTTAACATATACTCATAATCTTCTCTCATTCTATCATCAAGATAAAGAGTTGCCTTGCGAACCATATTCCAAACCTTTTGGTTTTTCTTAACATCAGTTACTCCCAGATTATCAAGATGTCCCATTCCGGTTACAATATGTTGAGTTATATATCTGCTTTCGCGACCACCTTTAAACCATGGCCAGCCACCATTTGAAGATTGAGCTTTTTCGAGCTTGACGACTGCCCTACTTAATTCATTTGACATTTTATTCAAATCAAAAAGTAAAGCAACTCTGCGTTTTCGTGCTGATTCATCTTTGGCTTGTAAAACCCATGGAGTTTCTTCAAGTAAAAGAGCTTTTAATTCCTGATTTTTTTCAAGATTCGAAAGCAAAGCATCTGGAGTTAAGTTTTTCCAGCTATCGAAAACTGCCTTGATTTTAGGACTTGAATTTACGATGTGAGAAGCTATGCTGTTTGCATAATATCGACTAAAAATCTGCTCTGAACATTCGTAAGGATACTCCATTAAATAAGGCAAAGCCTGAATTGCATACCATGCAGGATTGGAAGTATATTCGAGAGTAAGTTTATGATTTTTCAATGTTGTTGAAGAGCCTGAATTTACCAGTTTTGTGAAAGTGTAATTCTTTGTTTGTTTTCCTTTAACAGGTAAAGGTAAAGATTCGGTAACAAGCATTCTGTTTGTTAAAACAGGAACAGCCATTTCTTCCCCATCAGTGAAACTGCCTGCTTTTGCAGCAATTCTGTAAGTTATTGCTCCTACTCCTTCGGGAATTAATAAATCCCAGCTAACAGCATCACTTTGTCCTTTTTTGGCAGAAAATGGAACAATCATATTTGTGTTTTTTGCAAGCTCATCAATTGGTTTCATGGTGGTAGCATCAAAAAGCAAAAGCTTTGCTTCACCTTCGAGGTCGCCATCTGAAATATTTGAAATTTTTGCAGTAAATGTAATTTTATCGTTCTCACGGAAAAACCTTGGAGCATTTGGCATAATCATAAGGTCTTTTTGTGTGACAAGCTCTTTTCTGATTTGTCCGTATTTCAAATCTTTGGTGTGAGCAAAACCCATTATTTTCCACTTTGTCAAAGACTCGGGAACTGTGAATTTAATAACTACATCACCATTTTCATCAGTTTGAAGTTGAGGATAAAAGAAAGCTGTTTCATTGAAATTTGAACGCATTTTTACATTACTGAAATCAGTAGGTTTATTAGTTTCTTCAATAGGAGGTGGCAATTTTCTTAAAATACCTTCTTCGTTTTTATTAGTAACATCAGTTACTCCACCAACTTGTACTGCCAAATTTTTACGTCTCCCAGGCATTTTAGCAATCTTCTCAACCACCGCTTCAGCATCTTCTTCAACAGCCATTTCGTCTTCAACCATATCATACATAACAGCACCTTTTCCAGCACCACCCCATCCATAAGAATAATAACCGTAAGGGCTAAATCCAAACCAATTTAATTTGTCATAGCTTTTATAGCGAAATTTTTGTCCAACATTATAAAAATCAGTATGTACTCTACTTGTCATTGAATTAAAAGCACTTGAGTTCCAATTAATAGTTGAATAATAGGAATTATAAATACTAAAATGCCAATTGTTTGCTCTGAAAGCGTCAAGCGAAGCATCATACATTGCAGCCATCATTTCGGCAGCAACTTTTTCTCCATTTTTTCCTTTGATTTTGATTTTCCATTCTTCCTGCTGCCCGGGTTTGAGTTTATCTCGAAAAGTTTCAAATTCAATATCAAGTTTTTTGTTTGTATAAGGAACTGTTACCACTTGTTTGTGATAATATTTTCTGTTGTTTTTGATAAAAATCAGATGATAAACAAAATTCCCTCTATATTCTTCTTTTATAGGAATTGAAATAAGTTTTTGTTCGTCGTTAAGAGTCAACCATTCGTGATGGATAATTTTATTGTCATGCTCAATTTCGTAAAGAACTTTTACGTCTTTTTCTTTTGTTCCAATATTAAACATGACTTTCTCTCCCGGTTCTCCCTTGCTTATTAATGGATTAAACCAATCAACAGAATTATCAGGAATTCGTTTTGCTTCGGGTGAGAACATGCAGAAATATGATTTGGATTCTACCAACTCTCCGTATTTATCCTTTGCCGAAATCTCCAGCACATAATATCCGGCTTTAAGTTCCATTATTTCACTTATGTTTAGTTCTTTGCTTTTTTCGGTGTCAAACTGGAGAGAAAAAACTTTAGCACTTTTGCTCCAATTGTATTTATTGCTTTCATCTTTGTAAACATCTTTAGGGAAAGCTTCATAATATTCTTCTTTTGTCATTAAATATTTATCGGCTTGAGCCCACAATCTATTTCTATAAGTTTTGGGAGGTTGTTCAAGTCTGTAAATATAAGCTTCACCTTTAGCAGCTTCAAATTCACCATTTAGGTTCACAGTATTAATTTCAATATCATGTTTTTTGGTTTTATCAAGCTTTTCAGGAATATTAACATTAATAATCAAGGCTGTGTAACCAACCGAAACATTCTTTGTTGACGAATGAGTTTCGCCATTAATGTCAGTAACGTCTGCAATGACTTCATAATTGAAAACCGGTTTGTATTTCTTGCCAAGGCTTTTGTCAGGAATTGCAGTGAATTCAATATCAAATTCTCCGTTTTCGTCAGTTTCAATTTCACCGTTTTTTATTTCCATAGATGGTGACGAAGGACGATAGCCTCTCCACCAATAACCCCAATAAGGAAATCGTGCTGTTCTAACAACACGGTATTTTACCTTAGCACCATCAACATTATTTCCTGCATAAGCTTTTGCTTTTCCTTTAACAGTAAGTTTTTCTCCAAGCTTATAACTTCCTTTAATTGGTTCAAATTTTACTTCAAATTTTGGTCTTTTATATTCTTCAACAGAAATACTAACAGCGCCATTTTCATTTCTGATAGTCATATTCCCGGTTATTCCTGAAGATGGTGCTGTGAACGTACCACTAAAAGTTCCATATTCGTTTGTTGTGAGAATTTGTTTTCCAACTTCCTGATTATTGTAATCTCGGAAATAGACAGTAGTTTTATGATTTACTTTTATCTCGGTGTTTTCACCATCGCTTTGGAGCACTATCCCTTTAAAATGCACAGTTTGTCCGGGTCGGTAAATCGCCCTGTCTGTGAAGAAATGCGTACGTGATGATTTTTGTGCCTTATAGTTAGCAAAAGCATATTGAGAAAAATAGTTTTGGGTAATAAAATGGTCGTTACCATTCTTAAAATCGAGATAAAAATATTTAGAATTTCCTTTATTATATGATAAAATTTTGAAATAACCCTGAGAATCGCTTACATAATTTTTTGATAATGGGTATTTGTAGATTCTATTATTGGAATCGTATTTTCTAATATGTGAACTTACTTTAACATTTTTCAGTCCCTTTCCAGATTGCCTGTCTAAGACATAAAAATCGAAAGAATTGTTTTTATTCCTTTTTTCAATATAGCTAATGTTTGAAATCCAGAATGAACTGTAAGCAACATAATCTTTTTTGTAAGTAAAATCTTTATCTGTGCCGGCAAGTACTACATAATATCCAAAAGGAAGTTCAGACATTTTGAGCTCAACGGCATGTTGCTGAAAATCTCCATCGTTCTCTAATTTAACTGCCCATTCTTTCACAGGAGTAAAACCTTTGTATTTTTCAATTAATGATTTGCCTCTTAATTTATTTATTAGTCCTCTGTCATTTTCAGGTTCAATTTCAATAATTCTGAAATAAACATCAGAGATATTTTTGTAATTCACCAATGCTCTAAAAGGCATTTTTGGTGCATTTACATATTCAGTCGTAAAACTTAATTGTCTAATAATAATTTGATTTAATAAAACTCCACAATTATTAGCACCATCACTTTTAGGAAATTTTTCTATTGCAAGTTCGCAATATTCTTTTGCTGTTTTTTTATCCCAGCGGTTTTTTTCTGATTTTAGTCTATTATATTTTTCTCCTCTTTGTTTGTATTCTTCAGCGATTTTAAAAATCACATCTGTTGAAACTTCATGTTCTTTGTGTTTTTCATAAAGATTTAATAATGCTTTTAAATACAGACTATCTTTTAATTCAATTGTTGATTTGTTTTTCACAAATTGCAGGCGTTTTAAATCAACATCAACAAGCGGAGAAGGGTCTTTATCTTTAGCATGAAATTCAATAAGGTCTTTGAGAATCTTTATTGCATAATACTCCATCGACAGGCTATCTTTTGAGTCGATATTAATTTTTATGAATTCCTGCCATGCAAGGAAATAATCTTCACTGTTAATGTCAAATTTGTCAGCAGGTCTGGTAATTCCGGGAGTTGTATTACTGAAAAAATCAACAGCACGATGTGCAAGAAAATCATAAAGTGTCGGGCGATATTTTTTAGAATTTTTTTGAGAACTAATTATCAAATCATAATTTTTCAAAGAGATTTTTTTCAGATCATAGCAATTTGTTAGTGATAAATTATAATTTTTCACGGTAACATTAACCAAATCTTTGATTGTCCAGGTCTCAATATCTTTTTTGTCGAAATTAATTGTTTGGGAACGTTCATGTATTTTCCATCTATTTTGATTGTAATAATTCCAGTAGGTTTCAGCCAAAATTGAATGAAGTATTGCTCTTTGGGAACCTTTAGTTGTTTTAATCTCATTTTCAAGTTCGGTGATTGATTTCACAAAATGAAATTCTTCAAAAGCTGCTTTTAATCTCATTTTATAGAGAACAGATTTAATGAATTCCGGAGAGTTATCTTCGACTTTTGATTTTTTATAAATAATTAAAACTGTTTCGAGAGCAGTTTTTGGCTGCCCTATATTTATCAATGAGTCAACTTTGTGCCAAAGTTTTTCATAGGAGATTTTTTCATTGATAGATTTTTCGATGGGGAGATTATCTTTTATTGATGTTTTGTAAAAATAATTGCTCGAGAAAGCAACTATTGCCATTAAACAAAAGATGATAATAATTCTAGTTTTCATATTGAATTAATTTTAGATAAAACAAATATTTACAGGAAAGATACAATTTTTTATAAATTCCATACTACTAAAGTACAAAAATTTAATTTTTGTCAAAGATATAATTCTTAATTGTTTTTTGCTGCCGTACTTTTTATCTTTATTTTTGTATAATGAAAAAAACACTTTCAATAATAACTTTATTTTTTTTGATACTTTTTTTTCAACTGGAAACTGGATTTAGTCAAAATCTATGTATTTCAATGAATTTTGTCAGTAAAGATTCTAACGACTCTATTCCTTACGTACAATTAGTTTTTAAAAATCATAATATTGGTGCGAGTAGCGATAATAAAGGATTTGCAATTTTGACTATTCCTGAGGAAATGTTAAATAATTTGCAAAATGATACCTTAATAATTCATGCTTTATCATATAAAAAAAAACATATTAGTTTTAACGATTTAATAAAATTAAAAGATAGCAGAATTCTCCTTGAGACAGACCCAATAGTTTTGCCTTTATTTATCGTAAAAAGTTCAAGGAAAGAATTATTATTAGGAAAAAAACGCAAGCCTTTATTAATTGGGAAGTCAGAATTTGGACTTGGTAACCAATTTGGAAAGTATTTTTCTAATCCCGAAAAAACCTTAGGTATTATTAAGGAGGTTTCTGTCTATATTACTAATAACGGCAAATTTAATGCTCCTTTTCGTGTTAGAGTATATTCTATTGATGAGGACGGTAATTTGACTGACATTTTAATAAACAATATCATTGTTGTTGCAAAAAAACCAAATAATTGGTGTAAAATTGATTTATCAGAATATTCAGTAAGTTTTCCTAAAAATGGTGCTGTGGTTGCAATTGAATGCATAAATGCCGGAGAACAATATTATTATGGTAAAAATTACGGAGTATCCATTGGGTCAATAGGGTCGAAAATAGATAATAATTTTGTATATACTTTTTACAATAAACTATCTGAATGGAAATGGATGACTGGAACAGAATATTATAACTCAATAGGAATAAATGAAAATCGGGTTTATGTTGAATTTTTAATTCGTATTAAAGTTCGATTCTGAAGATTATCTTAGGAGGATACATATACTAAAACACACGAATTTAATTTTTGTCAATGATATAATTCTTAATTGTTTTTACTTCAGAACTTTTTAATGTTTTTTATGAATTATTTTTGAAGTTAAAGGATTGGCTAATCCTTTGTAATTTATAGGAAGAATTAAAAAATGTGAAAGTCATCAAATGAAATCCTACGAGGATTATATACCCTCGCAGGTTATTAAAGCTCTGGATAGGTTTTTATTATCTTCAATATTTTGTTTCGTGTATTTTTATTTAGAACATCTGGCAATAGTTGTTTCGTTTATCCAACATTCAACTTTTACACTTTGACCATCTTTAATATTTAAAAAGAACAAATTATCACATGAAATAAAAGACCTTTTGTAGGTAGCTATTCTTTCCTTAGCCAATTCTTGAATTTTGGGGTCTTCATCAACACTTAAAGCTTTTTTGTATTTATCAACAGCAACCCAATAAACAAGTTTTTCTCTGAGGCCGTCATTTGGAAAACATGTTTTTCCACTTTGAGCATAAAAGTCTCCAATAAGCAAATAAGCATATCCATTATTGGGGTCTAAATCAATAGCTTTTAATGCAAATGTTCTGGCTGATGAAAATTGTGATAATTTGGAGTAGTTTTCGGCAAGCAACAAATAACAATCAATTTTATCTTCTTTGTCCTTTTCATCATCAAAAAGAATTACTGCATCTTTTAAATATCCAATTGAAACACTAATCTTCCCTTGTTTTGAACTTAGCTTTCCAAGGAGAAATGCAGTTATAGCAGAAGGTTCTTTAAAGTTTAATTTTTCTAAAGCTTCATAATATACTGCTTCGTTTGTGCAATTGAATTTGTTTAAAGTTTCGGTTATTTTTTTGAGTAGTTTAATATCATCAGGATTTTCGTCAAGTTTTTTCTTATATATTGAAGCAATTTTTTTACAATCGGAAAAAGGTTCAAATAAACTCATTATATTTTTTTCAATCCCTTCAAATTGTTTTACTTTCCTACCTTCTTTAACATTAAAATCAATTATATCAACAGTTTTGCTAAAAACATCAATAATTATATTAGTATCAAGTTTTTTTGCTTTTATCATATTTCTTGTTGTAAGAAAGTTAAGATAAAGAACATTAGCAGTTGTAGAATTTCCACATTTATTAAAAGTGTAATTCATTAATTTGTACGCTTGTTCTGTGCTATCTTTCCTGTATTTATAATAGTCAGTACATTTTCTTCCAAGCACCTTACATTCATTTCCAAAATACTTAATCCGCCTGTCGTAAACCATCATTAAAGTATCAATATAGCTTTGCTTTTGTGCTATATCTTTTTCATTGTCAATAAGAAATTTAACAATTACTGCTCCGTCAATATAGATGTTTTGACTGATTCTTGGAGCATTTGCAAAAACCCAAAACCAAGCAGTTATAGATTCGGCAAGATAAGATGTATCATTGTTTTGTTGATACATTTTGTAGAATTCTTTATATATAGAAAAATTAGTTACCGCTAAAGAACTGTCTGTACCATATCTTGATTCCTGTGAAAATGAATCCGAAGAAAAAAGCAGACCTATAAGAAAAATTATTATATAAACATTTAACCTTGTCTTTTTCATGTGTTTAAATTTTGTTATTTGACTGATTGTGTTATTTATAAATTTACTAAACTTAACAAACTTTATCTTTATCTAACATGGAATGCCCTCCCGATATATATCGGGATTATTTATATCTTTTGGTGTACTTTAGTACATGGGCATTTCATAAATCAACAATTTATATTAATACTTATTAAATTTCCAAAATGGTAGCAAAGTTTGTACCATTATTATTTTAAGCTTTTAATGAAGAATTTTGCAAAATAAAAAAATTTTATTCTCATAAGCTAAGGAATAGCTCTGAAATAAATTTTACAGATATTTTATTTTTTCAGGATTAGGTTCATCGTGAATTCTCTATATAAAGGTTATTGGAGGTTATTTATTCTTTTATTTGCCAATATTTTCTTATACTATGCTTTAACTAAACTCGTCTTTTTTTTTCTGTTTAAATTTGGAAAATTAATTTCCTGTCGTTGATGATGATAGATTTATAAGCTTGTATGTACGATATCTAACTTCATTGTTAGTATTTTCTTCTTCAATAATCTTGTTACTGTTTTCAATAGCTTCTTTAACGTCTTCTATAATTTCATCAATATCTATATTAAAATTTTCTAAAATATTGATTATTACTATTTCCACAGAAGGGTTACTATACATTTGTTCAAATACAACTTTTTCTGTATCAAATGGAATATCATCAACATAATTTTCTTCTTCTTGTTCAACTAGTGAAAGATAATATTCTTCAACTACTTCTTTTGTGTTAAAAGGAATGTCATCTACATAAGCTTCTTCTTCCATTTCAACTAGTGAAAGATAATAATCTTCAACCACTTCCCTTGTGTTAAAAGGAATGTCATCTACATAAGCTTCTTCTTCCATTTCAACTAGTGAAAGATAATAATCTTCAACCACTTCCCTTGTGTTAAAAGGAATGTCATCCACATAAGCTTCTTCTTCTAATTCAATTTGTGAAAGAAAATATTTTTCAACCACTTCTTTTGTGTTAAAAGGAATGTCGTCAACATAAGCTTCTTCTTCTAATTCAAAAATTACTGTTGGAGGAATATCATTATTTGAGCTGACTACATTTGTTTCAATCAAGCTAAAAATTATTATTATTATTATTAGATTTTTCATTTCTTTTATTTTTTTTGTTATACTTGTTTATTGATTTTTCAATTTACATGCCGCTTTTTGCAATTATTTGTTTTTGTGTTTATTATAGCGGCTTTGTTTCATTTTGTTTGTTTTTTATGTTCGATTATATTTCTCTTTGTTCGGATTCGTACAATTCTGTTTTCTTGTTTATTCTATGACGGCTTAATATTTAAATTTGTTACAGGGTATTGAAAAATAATTTATGCTTTATAATATTAATAAAAATATAATGCATTTAGAGATTTAATATATTAAAATATAGTCAGATACTCTTTGAGCCTGTATCAATAATATTTAATATAATTTTATAAAAAAACAAACAGAATGGAAATGTATGACAAGAACAGAATATTATAATTCTATAGGAATTTTAAGTTTGTTGTAGAGTAGCAAAAAACAAACCCTTCCATAGTTTCAAACTCGGAAGGATTGAATTCAGGCAGACATAAAAATCTTAATTGTTTCTGCTCCTAAACTTTTTAATGTTTTTTATGATTTATTTTTGAAGTTAAAGGATTAGCTAATCCTTTGTAATCTATCAGCTCCAACTTCACTGAACCAACCAAGATTTTACTAACAGCCAGAACAGGAATATGATTTTTGTCATCAGTAACATAAAGCACCATTGGATAAGGATCATCAAAAACATTACCGGTAAGAACCATAGGTTTAAATTTTAAGCAGTTAAATTTACCCAAACCTATTTTAAGTGTTGCTTTTCCAAGATATACTATTTTAGAAGTAAATACAGTATCATCAAACATAAATTGTATAGGAAATTCATCATTTATTTTTAGGTTGTTGAAATCAAGAGTGCGGGCATAGAAAATAGCTGAAACAATATCATGAGTATATTCAGGGACATCTAAAGTTGATTTTCGTTTAAGCTTGTTATCTTTAAAATAAACCTTGTTTTTAAATTGGTTGAAAGTAACATCTTGACTGGCAACATAACCATCTTCGTAAACACGTCTTATAAAAAGCCATGGAGCAATTGCTTCTTCATCAATATAAGTTTCGTATCTGTCATCTACTTTGAAAAACCAATTAAATGCTCCCTTCGATTTTCCAATTGCTTCAATGTGCATAGTGTTGCGGTTAGCAATTTTTCTGTTTTCATTTTTTATAGTAAAAACAGCTTCTCCTGCCCCGATATTTGCTATCCATGCATCGTAATATGCACGGTATTTAAGCACTTCTCCTCGTTTAAATGCTTCATTATTAATTTTACGAAGTTCTTGTGAAAAAACATTTATGCTTATGCAAAAAACAATTATGGTGATTGTTATTTTTTTCATCTTTAATAGTTTTAAAATTTCATGCAATAATTCAAAAAGTATTCCAGAAATAAATTATTTGCAATTATAAACACTAATATTAAAAAATTGGGTAAAATGCCTATTCAACAAAAAAAGATTAAACCATATTAAGAAAGCAAAAAATTAGAACCGATTAAATAACTATATTTATTATCCTTCCCGGAACAACGATGATTTTTTTCGGAGGTTTTCCATTAGTCCATTTTTGTGCATCTTCAGCTTCGAGAACGATTTTTTCAACTTCTTCTTTTGGCATATCTGCAGGGACTTCAATTTTAAAACGCATCTTGCCATTGAAAGAAACCGGATAAGTAATAGTGTCTTCAACTAATAATTCCTTTTTGAATTTAGGAAATTCAGCATAAGAAACGCTCTCATTGCGTCCGAGTAATTGCCATAATTCTTCTGAAATATGTGGAGCATAGGAAGAAATTAGAATAGCCAAAGGTTCGAGTATCTCACGTTTATTGCATTTCAGATCTGTTAATTCATTCACACAAATCATAAACGAACTCACCACAGTATTAAAAGAAAATCTTTCGATGTCTTCCTGAATTTTCTTAATGGTTTTATGAAGTACTTTTAATTCTTTTGAGTTTGCTTGCTCTTCTGAAACAAAAAAATTATTTTCTTTATCATGATATAATTTCCAAAGTTTTCGCATAAACCGAAAAACCCCTTCAATACCATGAGTGTCCCAGGGTTTTGATTGCTCAAGTGGACCGAGGAACATTTCATAAAGACGCAAAGTGTCAGCGCCATATCTTTCTATTAAATCATCAGGGTTAACAACATTATGAAGTGATTTTGACATTTTTTCAACTTCCCATCCACAGATATATTTATCATCTTCGAGAATAAATTCAGCGTTAGCAAAATCAGGATTCCATTTTTTGAAAGCTTCAATGTCCAGAATATCATTTTCAACTATGTTTACATCAACATTAATTGGGGTAATATCATAATCTTTTTTCAGATTTAATGAAACGAATTTATTTGTTCCTTTAATTCTATAAACCATGTTTGACCTACCCTGAATCATTCCCTGATTGATGAGCTTTTTGAAAGGTTCATCTTTTACAGTCATTCCAAGGTCGTAAAGGAACTTAGCCCAAAATCTAGCATATAAAAGATGTCCGGTTGCATGCTCTGAGCCACCTATGTATAAATCAACATTTTCCCAATATTCGTTTGCTTCTTTCGAAAAATACTCTTTGTCATTCCATGGATCCATATAACGATAATAGTAAGCACTTGAGCCGGCAAATCCCGGCATAGTGTTACATTCAAGTTGATATCCTTCTTCGGTTTTCCAGTTTTTTGCTCTTGCTAAAGGTGGCTCACCAGTTTCCGTTGGAAGATATTTATCAACATCGGGAAGCTCTAAAGGAAGTTGGCTTTCATCCAAAACATAAGGCATATCGTCTTTATAATAAACAGGGAAAGGTTCTCCCCAATATCTTTGACGACTGAAAATTGCATCTCTTAAACGATAATTGATTTTGCCTTTTCCTATTCCTTTTTCTTCAATCCTTTTTATTGTTTCAGCAATAGCATCCTTCACTGTCATTCCGTTAATAAAATCGGAATTAACCATTATTCCTTCCTTAGCTTCATAGGCTTCTTCTTCGATATTTCCACCTTGCACAACTTCTTTAATTTCTAAACCGAAATGTTTTGCGAAAGCATAATCTCTGGCATCATGTCCGGGAACAGCCATTACTGCACCTGTTCCATAACCTGAAAGAACGTAATCGGCAATCCAAATTGGCATTTCTTTTCCACTGAAAGGATTTATTGCATAAGCTCCGGTAAATTTTCCTGAAATCTTTTTTACCTCAGACATACGTTCACGTTCAGAACGATTTTTTGCCCAAGTAATATATTCTTCAACTTCAGCTTTGTATTCAGGTCTAGTAATTTCAGAAACAATTTCGTGTTCGGGTGCCAGAACCATAAATGTACTTCCAAAAATAGTGTCGCTTCGGGTTGTAAAAACTTCAATTTTGTGTTCAGAGTTTTTTAAGTCAAACACTAAAGAACAACCATTAGATTTTCCAATCCAGT
Organism: uncultured Saprospiraceae bacterium; assembly: GCA_964385385.1. Classification (GTDB taxonomy): domain Bacteria; phylum Bacteroidota; class Bacteroidia; order Bacteroidales; family CAYLPA01; genus CAYLPA01. Next base: position 16,777 of record CAYLPA010000028.1, read on the forward strand.
TTTTTTGGATTTCTTTTATTGAATCTGACCAGTCGATTCTTTCAAGTCCTTCGAGTAGTCTGTCGGCATAAGCAGTTATTCTCAATGACCATTGACGCATTAATTTTTTCTCAACAGCATAGCCACCACGAACCGATAGTCCTTCTTTCACTTCATCGTTTGCTAAAACAGTTCCCAATTCCGGACACCAATTCACAACAGAGTCAGAAAGATAAGCAAGACGATAATTCATTAGAATTTCCTGTTGTTCTTTTTCCGAATAAGATTTCCAAACTTGAGCTGTGAAAATTTCTATTTCTGAACTTGCCGAATCAATTTTTGAATTTCCATTTTTCTCAAACTCTTGAATTAATTCAGAAACTTTTTCAGCTTTTTGAGTTTTGTTATTATACCAGGAATTATAAAGTTGAATAAAAGTCCATTGAGTCCATTTATAATAAAATGGGTCGCTTGTTTTAACTTCCCTTTCCCAGTCAAAAGAAAAGCCAATTTTGTCAAGTTGTTCTCTATATCTTTTAAGATTTTTTTCGGTAGTTATTGCAGGATGAGTTCCGGTTTGAATAGCATATTGCTCGGCAGGAAGACCATAAGCATCAAAACCCATAGGGTGAAGAACATTAAAACCTTTAAGTCTTTTATATCTTGAGTAAATGTCTGAAGCTATATAACCAAGAGGATGTCCTACATGCAATCCTGCTCCTGATGGATAAGGAAACATATCGAGAACATAATATTTTGGTTTTTCAGATTTATTCTCAGCTTTAAAAGTTTTATTTTCAGCCCAGTATTTTTGCCACTTATTCTCTATTTCTATAAAATTATAATCCATCCTAAATTTTTAGATTGTTGATTTTAATTTGCAAAACTAAAAAAAGTATTAGGAATTTTTAACATAATTAATAGATTGTTATTTTTATATTTGCATTCAGGAAAAAATTATTAGTTACAACATTTCGTACCTACGGCACTTTGTTATAATTCATAATAATTTATTCTATAAATATTTCGCACCTACGGTGCTAATTAATAAAGCATAGAAGAAGCGTAATACTTATAAAAATACGTGATATTAAATATTATATATTTTTTATTATTTTAGCAAAGAATTTTAAAGCAAAAAATATTTATGGCAAAAACAGAAGATAAATATGCTAAAAGGCGGCTTAAAACATCTTATATTTCAACAGTTGTAAGTATAGCTTTAGTTCTTTTTATGATAGGACTTTTGGGATTAGTTATTTTGCATGCTAAGAAACTTTCGGATTATGTTAAAGAAAATATCAGTTTGTCGGTAATTATGAACGACAATGTTAAAGAAGCTGATATTATGCAATTGGAAAAAACAATTGATGCAACAGATTATGTAAAATCAACAAATTATATTACCAAAGAAGAAGCTGCAGAAGAACTTAAAGAAGATTTAGGAGAAGATTTTATTAGCTTTCTGGGCTATAATCCTTTGCTTCCTTCGATAGATGTGAGGGTAAATGCTAATTATGCAAATAACGATTCTCTTGTTATAATTGAAAACAGTATTATTGAGAACACTAATGTTAAAGAAGTTTTTTATCAGAAGTCTCTTGTTCAAATGATAAACGAGAATTTGAAAAAAATCAGTTTTATTATTCTTGGCTTTAGTCTTTTGCTTCTGATAATTGCATTTGCTTTAATAAATAACACAATTCGTCTGTCTGTTTATTCAAAACGTTTTTTAATTAGAAGTATGCAACTGGTCGGGGCAACCCAACGATTTATTCGTAAACCATTTATTATTACCGGAATTGTTCAGGGAATAATAGGAGCTTTTGTTGCAATAGGACTATTGATTGGAGTGCTGTATTTTTCAAGGCAGGAATTGCCCGAATTAATTGACTTGCAGGAAATAGATTTATTCTTATCACTATTTGCTTTTGTGATGATAATGGGATTGGTAATTTCATGGATTTCTACTTTCTTTGCAGTCAGAAAATATTTAAAAATCAAAACCGATTATTTATATTATTATTAAGAAATAAAAATATTTATTTAACATGAGTCAGAAAACGAAAAAAACCAATACACCGGCAAAACAAAAAAATATTGAAAAGCCAATATCAGAATTTACCTTTGGCAAGAAAAATTATATTATGCTACTAATAGGACTTGCTTTTATTATTCTGGGATTTATTCTTATGACCGGCGGTGGCTCCGATGACCCCAATATATTCAATCCCGAAATATTTAGTTTTCAAAGAATAACACTGGCTCCTATTCTTATTTTAATTGGATACACCATTGAGATTTTTGCTATAATGAAAAAAGTTAAAGTCCAATAAATAATAAATTTCAAAATCATTTTTAAATTTTTTATTCACACATTCCAAAAAATATATGAATTGGTTAGAAGCATTAATATTAGGATTGATTCAGGGATTAACAGAATTTCTTCCTGTCAGCAGTAGCGGACATCTTGAATTGGGGAAAGCTATTCTCGGTGTAAATGCAAAAGAAAGCCTTGTTTTTACGATTGTAGTTCATGGAGCAACTGTCTTAAGCACAATTATTGTTTTTCGAAAAGATATTCTAATTCTTCTCAAAGGTTTGTTTACTTTTAAATGGAACGAAGAAACAAAATACATTTCTAAAATATTTTTTTCTATGATTCCTGTTCTTATTATCGGAGCTTTTTTCTCTGAAGAAATAAAAGGATTCTTCACCGGAAACATTTTATTGGTCGGCTCAATGTTAATTGTTACAGCACTTTTATTAGGATTTACATATTTTACAAAACAAAGAGAAAGAAACACAACATTTATCGATGCTTTTGTTATTGGCATAGCTCAGGCAATTGCAGTTATTCCGGGAATTTCACGCTCCGGCTCTACTATAGCAACAGGTTTGTTGATAGGAAATAAAAAAGAGCTTATTGCAAAATTTTCTTTTTTAATGGTTCTTATTCCAATTATCGGAGCAAATTTGAAAGACCTTCTCGGAGGAGAAATGGCAAATGGGGTTGGTGTTGGCTCAACAGCTTTAATTATAGGATTTCTTGCTGCTTTCATCTCGGGATTGCTTGCTTGCAAATGGATGATTAATATTGTGAAAAAAGGCAAATTGATATATTTTGCTATTTATTGCTTAGTTATTGGATTGGCTGCTATTGGATATACTTTATTTTTCTAAATCATATAATTTTTGCTTTAAGAAAACGTCAATAACTTCGTTACGCTCATTTTTAAAACCAGTCGTTTACAAAAGTAAACTTCTGATTTTAAAACTTCGCAAGCCTTGTTCTTGACGCTTTCTTAATAGCCACAATATAAATACAGTGTTTTCTTATGGGCAAAAATGATTAAAATTATAAATGACTGAAATTTAAAATGATTAAAATTCAAAATGACAATTGAATGACAACTGAATGACAACCGAATGACAATCGAATGACAACCAAATGACAACCGAATGACCAAATTGCTCAAGTGTTTAAATAGGCAGGGAATATTATTTAATTCAAACAATCAATGAAATAAGCATTAAATGATTGACAAAAATTTTAAAGAAACAATTTGTTTACCGGAAGGTGAAGCTATTTCGGTTAACAAACCACTTAATTGGACTTCCTTTGATGTGGTAAATAATATCCGAAATTTTTTTAATTATAATTTTGGTATAAAAAAAATAAAAATAGGTCATGCTGGAACTTTGGACCCATTGGCTACAGGCTTATTAATTATCTGTGTTGGAAAATACACAAAAAGAATTGTAGAATTTCAGAGCTTAGAAAAAATATATGAAGGAACTTTTACTCTTGGAGCAACAACTCCATCCTTTGACATGGAAACCCAAATTGACAAATCCTATGAAACTAACCATATAACAAAAGAAATGCTGAATCAGGCAACTCAGAATTTCATAGGAGAAATACAACAAATTCCTCCCCTTTTTTCAGCAATAAAAATCAAAGGTAAGCGTGCTTATAATTATGCTCGCAAGAAAGAAGATATTAAACTTGCTCCAAGAATTGTGGACATAAAAGAATTTAATATCACAAACATTAATTTACCAAAAGTTGATTTTTTTGTCAGATGCAGCAAAGGCACTTATATCCGTTCTCTTGCCCGTGATTTTGGAAATGAATTAAAATCCGGAGCTTATCTTTCAACTTTATGTAGAACTCAAATTGGAGAATATAAACTTGAAAATGCTTTTGAAATTGAACAGCTAAAAGTATTTCTTAAAAATGTGGGAATAAAAAATTCATTACCTTAGCAAAGTCCGTACGGACTGTGCTTGTTTTATTATAAAATCATGAAGAAATTCATAGCTACTATTATTTCTGTTTTATTATTTAATGTATCATTTTCTCAGACAGATACAACTTTTAATAATTTATATTCACCATATCATGGCACAACTGGTATTAATTCATTAATTAATAACGATAGTTTTTATTATGCTTTATATAGCCAATTAGATACACCTGATTTAATTCAAAATTATGGAATTTTAAAGTTCAATAAATATGGCGAATTACTTGATTCAAGTTTATGGGGACATTTAGATACAAGTGTCGCTTTTAATTTTGGTCATACATTTATCAAAACAACTGATAATTATTTTGTTTTTTGTGGAAGTTCAAAAGATTCTCAAGGAACTGTTAGAGGAATTCTTGTTAAAGTTAATTGTAATCTTGATACCTTATGGACAAAATGGTTTAATCACCCCGATACTTTAATTGCATCACAAGCAAATCCATCTGTTATTTATTCAACATTAACTGATATCAAAGAGACACCAGATGGAGGATATATAATTATAGGAAATTATAATAAAGATTGCATTAATTTGAATGTCCATGGTTTTCTTATTAAAACTGATACTTCTGGGAATATTCTGTGGTTTAAACTAATGCCTTCAAGTATAATTTCATCAAATTATCTTTACGATATTGAAATTGATCCAATTGATTCAGGTTTTTATTTCCCGTCAAATAGATCAAATCAAGCTCCTCAAAACATCTCACTTTTTAAGACAGATAAATTTGGCAATGTATTATGGTTCACAAAAGTTAATCTTGTTAGCTATCCGAAATACCCTCAATATCCTGTTGATGCAGAAGTAATAGATAGTTCAACAGTAATAGTGGTTTCCACTATAGATTGGGAGAACACAGTCACAAGTCATATTCATAACTCTGTAATGGTTACAAGTGTTAATACCAATACTCATTCTATTAATTGGGAAAACGAATTTAGTTTTAATAATGAACGTGATTGTCCAACATTACACCAAAGTATTGGCGCTAATTTAACACCAAATGGAAATATTGCCATTTCAACAACCATGATAGTTTATAATATGGGTTATCGTGGAAGTTTATTATTAATTAACCAAAACGGTGATAGTTTATGGCAACGATATTATGCTCACACATATAGCGATAGTAATAATGTTGATTTGCAACTTAATGATTTAGTGGTTTGCGATGATGGAGGATTTTTAATGGGTGGATTTTATCATAAAGATTTGGAAATGTATTCGCATGCATGGCTTGTAAAAACTGATAGTTTAGGATTTGCTCCTGCAACATTTACACTTTCTGTTGAAGAAAAGCATTTGGTTATAATTCAACAACCACTGCTTTATCCTAATCCTGCACAAAATGTTATTAATTTAAGATTTAATGAAAACCAAAACTCGCAAATCAATATTCAAGTTTATAATTCATCGGGAGTATTATTAAAGCAAGAAAAGCATCCTGCTTCAAAAAAGGAATATAGAATTAATATTGAAGATTTGGAAACGGGGGTATATTTTATAAAAATTTTATCGGATGATAAAAAGGTTTTTAGTGGGAAGTTTGTGAAAATGTAATAGTAAATAATTTCTTCATTTCCCCGACCCTAAAGGGAGTGAAGAAAATTTGCCAACTGCATAAGATGTAAATGCAGAATACTTTAGATAAAATTGCAAAGAGCTTTCTCAAACCGATGATTACCTTTAGGGTTGGGGGAAAGCATCGGTTTGAGATTGCAGTGTTAATAGCAAGGAGATAATAAAGCAACAGCTCATTGGTGGCGATAATGAGGAAATTATCAATACCAGCCGTTTACAACCAAATGTTTATACAATAATTCTTTATGGTAATAAAAATATTATTGCCACTGAGAAAATTACTGTATTGAAATAATTACTAATTTTACAAGCATAGTCCGTACAGACTATGCTTGTTTTATTGTAAAAATCATGAAGAAAGGTAGTGTCCACATTAGTGTGTCTATTGCATGTAAAAAGTTTTCAATAAATT
>CAYLPA010000029.1:0-22966 GCA_964385385.1 uncultured Saprospiraceae bacterium
AAATTGTTGGAAACTTTTTTGGTTACAGACACACTATTTTGGACGGGTATCCAAATCAGTTTAATTTTTATGAAAATGGTGCGTGGGTTACAAAATAATTTTGACAATAATATTAGGGAAGCTTGGCTTAGGTCAGGCTTTTTTTATTTTCCAAAATTCTTTAGCTCAAAATTTTCACCGTCAAAAACACCATAGGAAAAATGTTTAACCCAATCGCCGAGGTTAAAGAATTGTGAATTTTCGTTTAGTTCGATTTTTAGTGGTAAATGTCGATGACCGAAAACAAAATAATCGAAATGTTCGGTTTCTAATTTTTCTTTTGAAAAAACAATTAAAAATTCTTTGTCTTCGCCGGTGAAAGCTGAATATATACCTTTGGCAATTCTACTTTTATTAGAAAAATAATTTGCCAAGGCAATTCCAAAATTAGGATGAAGTCGTTCAAAAAACCATTGGCATAGTTTACTTGAAAATATTTTTTTTATAAACTTATATCCGTAGTCTTTTGGCCCTAATCCATCGCCATGACCTATAAAAAATTTCTTTCCGTTTATTTCTTTTGATATTGGATTTTTATAAATATCAATATTTAGTTCTTTGGATAAATAGTTGAACATCCACATATCGTGATTGCCAGTAAAAAAATGAATTTTAATTCCTGAATCGGTTAATTCGGCAAGTTTTCCGAGCAATCTTACAAATCCTTTTGGAATAGTTCTTTTGTATTCGTACCAAAAATCAAAAATATCTCCGAGTAGATAAATTTCTTTAGCATCGGATTTTATTTCGTCAAGCCATTTTACAAATAGTTTTTCTCTTACGAGACTTTTCGCATGGTCGGGAATTCCGAAATGAGTATCGGAAACAAAATATATTTTATTTTTTTTATTCAAATTTCAAACAATTTAATATTCTAAAAACTAACAAGCTTCTCCGGCTTATCTACGTAATTAAACGGATTAAGTTTATTTAATTTTAGAGTGAAACGTATTCTTTCGTAGAATTTATTATTTCCCATCAAATTAAACGTTTTTTCCATTTCTTTAGATATTGCCAGTGGGGAATAAATATCAAATATATTATTAATTATGGAAACTTGTAATCCAACATCATAATAAAGTTCTGCTGCTTTATAGAAAGTTCCGATGTCTGCATAAATCTTTATTGGAATTTTTCCCGGCAATGATGCTTTAAAATTTGCTGCTGCAACATAATCCCAGCTTTGTCCGCGAGAAGTATAAAATTTGAAAGCTCCATCAGTTTCAACAAATTGATATTGTAATAATCCAGTATAAGTATTTCTTCCAAGGAATAATTCGTCAAACATATAATCCATTGAGCCTTTTTTATTCTTCTTAAATCCCGAATGCCCGCTTAATCTGAGTCGGTAATCAATATTGTCTGTATTATTTACATACAGAAATCTGCCATAAAAAAATCTTATATCCAATCCTTTCTTTTTATTAAAATAAGTTATGCGGAAGTTTGCTTCTATTGAAGCTTTGAGCATATCATTATTTTGTTGCAGATTTAAAGTTGCACTGTAAGGATTAATAGTTTTGAAATTCTTAATATTATATTTTAGTTCATTTACATAATAATAGATGTTTTTTTTATAATACTCTTTTTTAATAGTATCATATTCACTTGTTTCCAATGAAATATTTACATGCCTGAGAACGATACTCTGATTTATTGTCCCCGACCTTGGAGTTGTATGGAAATTGATTTTTATTTCAGGAGCTATTTTTGTGAATTGGTTTTCAAATTCAAAATTATCGTAATTAAATTGTGATGATTTTATTCCAATTCGGATTTTACGAATACAACTATTTTGTGGTTTAATATTATAAGCAATGTTAGCATATCCGTTTAAATTTTGTGTTTCAAAGGAATACATTGGACTAATACTAAAATCAAATTTTCCGGGGAATACTGGATTATTATAAAAGCTTAATCCCAGCATCCATTTATTATAATAATTCCATCCTACCAAAGGCAAATAAAATAACTGAGTTTTGTTAGGATTTTTTATTGCCCAAAGAAATTGTAAGTCTAAGGGTTCGGTTTTTTTAAAAATCCCTTTTGTTCTAATTGTATTGTTTTTACGATTTATTTCAGGAATATCATAGTTAGCGTCTATTTTAATTTTCTTGAAATTGCCTTTAGGAAAATCAACAAGTGTTTGTTTTTTAAAACCATCAAACCAAAGTGTTGTATCAATTTCATTCTGAAGACCAATTGCTGAAATTGAGAAAGGTCCATTAGTATTCTTATTGCTTTTAACTTTGACTTTAAAAGAAGAATCTTGTTTTTTTATCGAAGCAATCTTAAAATCGATTTTTTTTTTGCTTCCCATGACATCATCGAAAAACCAACTTAGATTTTTTGATGTTTGTTTTTCAAAAAATTGCCTTAAATCATTTGGCTGAGGATGTTTATATTTCCATAAATCATAAAAATCCATCATGGTTTTATCAAACAAATCTTTTCCAAGATATTCTCTCAAATAATGAAATGAAGCAACCGACTTTAAATAAACAATTGCAAAATAGTTAATCATTGAAAACTCTTCTGAAGGCAAATTTGCAGCTTGATCGAAATTATGACAAGCAGTGTAGTGATAACCCATATAGTAATTGTACTTCTGTTTGAAATCAGCCAAATCGAACAAGTTAAGATTAATTCCTTCAGGAATGTAAGAGCTGATTGTGCTTTTATGAGGATATTTGTTTTGCACGTAAAGACTTTCATAAAATGAATTTAATCCTTCATCTAACCATGGATGCGTTCTTTCGTTGAAACCAAGAATTCCATAAAACCAGTTGTGACCAACTTCGTGCATAATAACTTTTTCAAGAGAAAATTTTGAACCTGCAAATCCAACCAATGTAATGTTAGGATACTCCATTCCTCCACTACCTCCTTGTACAGCATAAATATTATTGTAAGGATAATCCCCAAGTTTATGAGAGTAAAAATAAGTAGCATCATTAATATATTCGATACTGTTTTTCCATAATTCTGCTTCTTTTTTGGTAAACATTGCCCAGCTTGTTACTTTCCTTTTTGAATGAGGAAGTTCAATTTCTCCTTTTAAAACATAATATCGTTTATTAGCAAACCAAGCAAAATCATGAACATTTTCCTGATGGTAATGCAGAGTTTTTTTCTTGTCGGATGATGGGAGAAAACTCATATCCTTAGCCCTGAAATTTTTTGTGGCTCTGGTTTCTTTATCTTTCTTTTCGAGCCATTTGATTTCGTCATCGCAATCTGTTAAATCACCGGTTGCACCAACAACATAATTCTTGGGCAAAGTAATATAAACATCGTAATTGCCAAATTCAGAATAGAATTCACCCATGCTTAAATATGGCATTTGATGCCAACCTTCTTTATCATAAACAGCAGGTTTGGGATACCATTGCGAAATATAATATGCCTGGCCTTTATGTCCAAGTCGCGAGAATTTTGAATGTGGTAATTTAACATGAAAAGGAGTAGTAATTCTTATACTTTCGCCGCTTTTTAAGGGCTTATTTAAATTGATTTTGCAAATATCAATATTGGTTTTATCCAATTCCCAGCTAACTTTTTCATCATCCACTTTGAAATCAAGGTCGTTAATAAATCCTTTTTCATCGGGTTCAGAAAAATATAATTTATCATTACCCATTCTGAGTAATTGTTTTGCTAAAGCTGTGTTGTTATTTTTATAGGTATTAGGCCAAAGATGAAAATAAAGAAATTCCAATTCATCGGGAGAATTATTTGTGTATTCAATTGATATAACTCCATCCAGCTCATGTTTAATATCATTCAGGTCAACATGAATTGTGTAGTTAACTTTTTGTTGGAAATAGTTTTGACTTTTTCCAATTAAAGAAATGTTGCTTAGAAATATTATAAGAATTAAATAATTTAATCGAAACATAAAAAAATATTATAATTTTTAAAAAGCTGATAAAACTAATCGAAGATGTCTTTTAACAATATTTCCAATTCATCTACTCTGAAATCTTTAGCAATAATTTCCCCTTCTTGGTCGAGTAAAAAAGCACGTGGAATTATTTCAGGAGTATCTTCAATATTATAAATTTTAGCAACAGTTTTGTTTGCCATGACCTGAGACCATAACATTTTATCAATTTGAACAGCACTTAGCCACAAATTAGGATTATCGTCAATAGAAACACTTATAATATCAAAGCCTTTAAATCGGAATTTATTATATAGCTCAACAAGTTTTGGATTTTCCATTCGGCTGAGAGTATTTCTCGATTTCCAGAAATAGAGCAGAGTTATTTTTCCTCTTTTCGAAGATAATGAAATGGCTTGTTTTTCGGGATTGTATAAAGTAAAATCAGGAGCAACAAGACCTGTGTCTAATTTTGATTCCATTAATTTCTTTTCAGCTTCATGCTGTTTTAATTCGGTAATTCTTTTATCAAGGTCTAAAGTGTGCATATTTGTTGGATATTTCTCTAACAATGCATTATTAACAATTTCGAAAAGCTCGAGATTATCCTGCATATTGAAAACAAATCGATTGCCAATACTTTGATATAAAGCAATGACGCAGGCTAATGAAGATTTATTTTCTTTGATTAATATTTCCATTTTTTTATGATGAATATTTATTGCGTCTGTTGCAATTGAATCAAGAGTAGTTTTAATTTCTAAATTATTATCATCGAATTTTTTATTATACCAAACCCCAGCCAAAGAATCATATATTGTATAAATTTTCCGTTTTTGATTTTCGATTTCCCAGAGCAATTTAGAATCTTCAGAATTTTCAACTTTATAAGTATTAGCAAGCTGCCTGATGTCGCCTGTTAATTCAACATTATTATTTTTATCAATTAGCAGAGTTATAAAATTGTTTTTAGAAATTTTAATAATAAAAAAGCCAATGTCCTCGGGTTGATATTTAAAAACAAATTCCCCGTCATCATTAATAATGGTTGAATCGAGAAGAACTAAATCGTTAACAGAAAGTTCTTCAAGATAGATTTTTTCGGCATGAGTATTTGAGAGTTTTCCGTGAATTACAAATTCATCAACATTTTTTTGATTTCCGCAGGAGAAAATAATTATTGAAAAAAGAGCTATTAATAGGTTTTGTAAGATTTTCATTGTTTTTGTATTTTTACGAATACAAATTTATGAATTTAATCTGTTACTTCATCATATCATCAACAGCCTTTTTGAATTTGTCTGGACATTGAGTTCCAATTAATATTTTTCTGCTGTTTTTTAACTCAAATTGTATTCCAATATTTCCACTGACATTATAAGCTCTACCGGCATTTTTTTTCATGGAAAATCTAATTCCCCATCCGCCAAATTCTTCAAGAGGTTTATATTTTCTTATACTATAAGTTGCTATTTCTTCTTTCCCAATTTTTTTAAATTTTGAATTAAGAATATGAAATTTAAAATATACACCATCTTCTTTAACTTTTGTGGTAAGCTTTAATGTGAAAAGCAAGATTGTAATCCCAAGAGGAATTAATCCGAAAAGCATTAAACCTAAATCTGAAGAAGGATTGTTTCCCCAAGGAATTCTAAAAATGATTTGCTGGATAAATCCCCAAAGGAAAATACAAATTAATAATAAACAAATTATCCAAATAAATATTTGTCTGAAATTTTGCTTTTCTTCAAAGAATAAATTTTCCATAATTAGATAATTTTTATCAATTCTTTAATCAAGCATGTCATTTTTGGTTCAGCTACTTTAGCAGAATCAATAACTTCTTCGTGAGATACTTCAACGATTTTACCTGCAACTCCGAGGTCAGTAATAACTGATATTGCAAAACAAGGAAGATCCATGTGTCTTGCAACGATAGCTTCTGGGACTGTTGACATTCCTACTGCATCAGCACCAATTGTGCGAATATATTTATATTCAGCAGGTGTTTCATAAGTTGGTCCTGAAACGGCTGCATAAACACCAGTTTGATATTTAATTTTGAAATGCCTTGCAGTTTTCTGAGCTTTCTGAATAAGTCGTTTATCATAAACTTCACTCATATCAGGGAAACGCTGACCAAATTCAGATTCGTTTGCACCAATCAATGGATTAGAGGGTATAAGGTTTATGTGGTCAGTAATAATCATTAAGTCGCCAATCTCAAAATTTGGATTTATACCACCGGCAGCATTTGAAATAAAAAGATATTCAATTCCTAAAAATTTTAATACTCTAACAGGGAAAGTTAGTTCTTTCATTGAATAGCCTTCATAATAATGAAATCTTCCTTTCATTGCAACAATATTTTTTCCGCCGAGTTTTCCGAATATCAGTTGACCATCATGTCCTTTAACTGTTGAAATAGGCATGTTTGGAATATCTTTGTATGGTAAAGTATTTGTTATGTCGATTTCCTGGCTTAGATTACCTAAGCCTGTTCCCAGGATAATTCCTACTTCTGGTCGGTCATTAATTCTATCTAAAATGTATTTAGTTGTTTCTTTGATTTTTTTTAACATAATCTACAATATTTGTGTCAAAATCTGTTTTATCTTGCTTATGAAATTCTGTTTGAATAGGAATATAATAGATTGGAAGACCTTGAATTACTTTCATCAATTTATCGTTTTGCAATCTCATAGCATCTTTCTCGGTTGTAACAATAATTTTATTTACAGATGCAATATTATGAAAAGTTTCCCTGACTTTTATCATGTCTTTTACAGAATATTTATGATGGTCTGGAAACTTAATTTTTTCAAGTTCAACACATTCTCTTGCAATATGTTCTTCTAAGGGGTCAGGGTTTGCAATGCCAGTAATTAATAAAATGCAATAATGTTTTTTGGGAGGATTTTCACAAATTATATTTGGTAAAAGCTTCATCTCACCATATTTTACAAAAGAAAAATATATATTTTGTTTAGGTAAGAGCTTAATTTTTTTTAACAAGCTACGACGTAAAATTGGAGAAAGAATGCTTGGTGTTTTAGAAATAACAATAATATTTGCTCTTTTTGATGAGTTTCGGAATTCTCTCAAATTTCCCACAGGAAGAAGATAATCATCAGAATATAGATAGTGATAATCGGTCAACAGAATTGATAATCCTGGTTTTACCCATCTGTGCTGAAAAGCATCGTCAAGAAGAATTACGGATAAATCTTGAAATAATTTTAGGAGATTTTTAATTCCTGTTTTTCTACATTCGCAAACAGCTACTTCAATTCCATCAAATTTTTGTTTATACTGAAGGGGTTCATCGCCAATTTCTTTTACTGAAGAAAAATCTGTTGCGGTTATATAGCCTTTAGTGTTTCTGCGATATCCTCTGCTTAAAACAGCTAGATGATAGTTTTTTTTAAGAAGTTGTATTAAATATTCAACATGTGGAGTTTTTCCGGTGCCGCCTACAGAAATGTTGCCAACTGAAATAACTGGAATATCAAATCTTTTTGATGGTAATATTTTTAAATCAAATAATAAATTCCGAAGGAATATTATTACTCCATATATCAACGATATGGGGAATAGTAAAAATCTCACAATGCATAAAATACGAAAAAATAGCTAAAAGGTTATTATAAATTTATATTTTTTGTATGATGAAATGCTTTTTCAGGATATAGCTACTTATTAAAAAAATACAAGCCCGTTAAAAACGGGCTTGTAAAACAATTAAAAATAAACAAACAAAACACACTTAATATACTAAAACTCTACGAGCTTAAAATTCAATTTTTAAATTGTTTAATAAAAAACTTTCCAGATAATATTCAGACAGTTTAATTAAACAAATGGTTGCATAAAAATTAAAATTATTTAATAAATTTTCTTGTTTCTGAAATTTTTCTGTCTTTCGAAACAATATTTAAAAAATAAATTCCTTCTTGCAAAGTATTTAGTGGAAGTTTAACAAAATGATTTCCTCCGCTAAGCTTAATATTTTCTATAATAACTTTTTGTCCAACAACATTTATTACGGAAATTGTAAATTCTGTTGTTGATGCTATTTTAAATTCAATATTTAGATTATTAATAACAGGATTAGGGTAAATTTTTCCGATTGATGATTTTGTATTAATCTTATTATCTGCAATTCCTATTATTGTAGTATTTTTTATTGTAAGAGTAACTCCTGTAACATTAAGATTGGTTGAACTTATTGTTATTAAAACAGGGTCTGTGGTAAATCCTGTAGCTTCTGCATAAACTTTATAAGTTCCGAAGCCAATATTATTAAAGCTATAATATCCATTGCTGTCGGTATAGGTATATGTTATGGGATTATCTGATAAATCAAGTAATAGAATCAAAATATCGCTAACACTATTTCCTAACAATAATGTTTGTTTGTTGGTTTGAATTACATTACCGCTAATTGAACCCTGTCCAATATTATTATTAGTATTAATCAAATGAACATCAATGTTTGATTTATGTGAATTAAGGATTAAATTAGATGCTTTGTTCCAAAACAGTTTATCGGAATAATAAGTTGGTGCATTTTGATTATAGAATGTTGAACTGGGATGTAAAGCAATTTTTATCTTATAATTTCCTTCAATTTTATCAATAAAATAATAACAGGCCCATTTGCCAAATGCCATAGTGTCAACAGGGATTATATAATTATTATTATAAATTTTATATAAATAAGCAATACCTGTGTCAATCGGTGGATAAGTTCCAGATAATACCTGTCCACAAAATGTATAATGTTTAGGGCTTCCAACAGTTATAGATTTTGTTATAGTTGAATTGCAACCATCTGATGTTGTTATTGTAAGACTAACTTTATAAATGCTGGGATAAGGAAATTTGTGAACGGGGTTTTTTAATGTTGAAGTATCTCCATCCCCAAAGCTCCAAAATTGTGAAACAATTACAGAACTTGATAAGCATGATGAATTATCGTAAAATTTATAATTATTTTGTAAAGCCGTCGAAGTATCATGAACCGCATTAAAATTTGCTTGACAAGCATTTAAAGCAGTATCAACATAAATTGTGTCACAAAAATGAGATATACATATATCAGAAGTAACAATTCCTAAGCAAACTTGATATATCCCAGGAGTTGAATATTGGTGATAAGGATTTGAAGTTGTAGATGTATCTCCATCACCAAAAATCCAATACCAACTGATTATTGTTCCAGAAAAAATTGAATTATCATAAAAATAATAAGCACGAGTAGTTGTTGGGTCTTTATAATAATTAAAATTTGCATTACAAGTTTGCACACCTTGATTCGGAACAACTATTGAATCAGAAAATATTGATTGACAAAGGTCATCAGTATTTATTGTTAAACTAACACTATAAGTTCCGGATTGCACAAATATATGTTGAGGATTTTGAGCTGTTGAAGTTAATCCATCACCAAAAGTCCAATACCAACTGATTATTGTTCCTGAAGAAGTTGAAATATCATAAAACTGATAAACATTATAAGAGCCTATTGTGGTATCATGTACAGAATAAAAATTTGCCTGACAACTTTTATGTTCAAGTTCACAGATAGAAAAATTTGATGTTAAATTTGAATTTCCACTAAAAGATATCAAATGGCTCTCGGTGGCATTATTGCAATCGTAAGTATAAACAAGAAGTATTCCTTTATTAAGATTTGTATAGATAGTATCTTCGTAATAGCCATTTATATCAGTATAAATGTTTTCATGATTTATTGTATTACTGTCAACAATAAGTATATACATTTGTTGATTTGCAATTGGAGTTCCATCAACAATGTTAGTTACAACTCCTGAAACATGTATTAGGCTTTGAGAATATACTGAAGCACTAATAAAAAAACAAAGAAATATGACACACGGTATTATCAGCGATTTTATATTTAATATTTTGCGTAACATATTTATCATTAACAATAAAATTTATATTATTTGACAAAATTATAAATTAATCCAACACCTAAGCCTACAGAATAAGGATTCTTTGAATTAATATTATTGGTATTATAAATTGATTTAACGTAATATTTTAAACTTGGTTCAACAGCAATACTTAATTTATTTAATAATTGATATTCAATATTAACTCCAAGCAGTAATTGCCAATTGGTTTTAATTCTTGTTAGTTTCATGTCGTCAATACTTGTTACACGGATTCCTTCGTCATAATATCCTATGGTTGGCTCATTTTTTACGATTAATATTGAAAGCATAGCTCCACCATTAATTGACATAGACAATTTATTTGCTTCATAAAATTTATATCCGAGAACTAAAGGCACATGTAAATAATAGTAATGATTTTCTGATTGTTTGCTAAAAGAATGGTTTATTGAATCGTAAACAGATTCAGAACTTGTAACATAGTTTGGAACCATAATAATACTGTTTGTAATTGTATCAAAATATGGTGAAAACCAAATTGAGTCAACACATTCATAGGAGCCTAAATATTCATTGCGTTTGTATTTGATTAAATAATCCCAGTTGTCATCAGAGTAATCTAAACCTAAGCCTGTTTGGATAGAATAATTATGATATTTGTAGTTTACAGCCAAATCAAACGAATAACTATTTTTTGTTCCCGATTCTGAACTGGCAGAATTAAAAATAAAATCTTTAGAAAAATAACCTCCAATTGACCATGGATATTCTGACCTGTTTATTGGAGTTTGAGGTTCTACCGGTGAAGGATTATCAAGTTTTTCTGATATAATTTTTTCGGTCTGTGGTTTTTGTTCTGCAATTTTCTCTTCTTTTTCTTTTATGTTCTCTGATATAATTTGTTCGGGTTCTTCTAAACTTGCTTTTTCTTCTTTTTGTGTTGTTATTTCTTTCTGATTTGGGTCATTTGGTTGTTGAATATTTTCAGTTATTAAAAGAAGATTGTCATCAATTTTTGGTTTAACTTCATAGGAATTATTTGTTGCAAGAATATCTTTGTTTGTTTCCTCAGATTGTAATACTTTTTTTGCAGTAATTTGCTTTTCTAAAAGAATCTCGGGATTTTCGATGATGTTTTCTTCTGTTTCAGGTATTGCTACTATTTCCTGTTGAACAATATCTTTTTCTTTTGATGATTCCAAAGTAGGGGTAATAGTGGGAGAGAGATTATCAACAATAACAACATCATTATTTTCTGTTATTTCTTTTGTTTTTTGAGAAGTGGTTTGAGTAGTGCTTTTAGCAGTTTCTTGATTTACGATATTTCCTTTTTTGTAAGAAATTGTTTTAGGAGATTTTTCTACAATTTGTTCTGTTTGGGGTTGTGGTTTAAAATAATTTAAAAGCAGAACAGTTACGATTATGCTTGCTGCAATTGAAATGCCTGTAATAAATCTTCTGTTTGTAAATAATGATTTTTGTAAAGCAGTACCAGTAGTTATTCCTGATGGTTGTGCGATATTTGAATGTATTTTACCCCACAAAGCCTCAGGAGGAACTTCCTGAAAATCTTTCAGTTTATTCTTAAATATTTTGTCTATAGTATTAGAATTTTTCATAGACTAATTATCTTTTTTCTTTCTTTATTATTTTGTCTCTAAGAATACTTCTTGCTCTCGACAACTGCGATTTTGAAGTGCTTTCAGAGATATTAAGTTTTACACTAATTTCTTTATGAGTATATCCTTCTATTGCATGCAAGTTAAAAATCATACGATAACCTACTGGTAATTCCTGAATAAGTTCTAATAATTCTTTAGTCGCCATATTATCCAAAGCGCTTTCATTAACTGTATCTGCAATAAATACTTCATCATAACTATACTTTTCAGAAACTCCTAAATTTTTTTTGTAATAATTAATTGCGGTGTTAATCATTGTCCTTCTTATCCATCCTTCAAAAGAACCTTCATGAGTATATTGATTTAATTTAGTATATACCTTAATAAATCCCTCCTGAAGAATATCTTCAGCTATCATAGTATTTCTTGCAAAACGTAAACAAACACCCCACATTTTTGGAGAATATCTTCTATATAACTCCTTTTGAGCCTTTGAATCGTTATCCAAACACCTTTCAATAAGTTCCTCAACAGAAAGCATTAAAAATTTGGAGCCCCTCTGTTTTTGGTTAGACAATGTTTAATTAAAAATGGTTGCATTGTGTTATATTATTTAAAGTATAATAAAAAACTTACTTTTAGAATAATGCTCCGAATATAATTAAAAAACAAACAGAATTTGATTTTTTTCAAATTGTTTTTCTAATAATTTTTTAAAAATATTGTTATTTCTTTTCTTCACAAAATTTCTTTATCAACCTGTAAGAGTCATTAAATCCATGATAATATGCTTGATACCAATCTTCGCAAGAACCTTTTTTATCACCTAATTCTCCTTTTGCGATTCCTCTGAGATTATAAACTTCAGCATAGCCTTCTTTTAAAACAAGTGCTATATCGTAATCTTCAATGGCTTCCGTATATTTTTTTAAATGATATTTAGCAAGTCCGCGATATGCGTATGCTTCAACTTCTTCAGGATTTAATTCAATGGCTTTAGAAAAATTAATTATTGCAGATTCGTATTTTTTTTGTTTTAACAACTTATTGCCTATTTCTAAATATTCTGTGGCTTTAGCTTGTGATTCCTGAGCTTGAATTGAAAAAGCAAAAAAAAGAGTTAAAAAAAGAATTATAATTTTTTTCATCTGTTTAAATTTTATTAAACTATTCTTTGTTTACAAGTTAATGCAGTTTATATTATTATCCTAAATTAATATTCAAATATAACTGTATTTTTACAGCTTTTTTGGTTTAGTTAAAAGATTAATTAACAATTTGATGTTAAAAATAATTATTACTTTTAAGCTAAAAAATCAATATAAAAATATTATAAAAGGAACTTCTTAGAGATGTGATAATACAGCATCTGTGAAATAATACACTAATATTAAAACAATGAATAAAAAAAAGAAAAAAAATTATCCAGCAAGAAAAATAACCGGTATTGTTGATATGAAGTCAACAGGCAAAGCATATATAATTTCTGATGAGATGAGTGAAGATGTTTTTATTGCCTATAACAATACTAATCATGCTTTAAATGGAGATAAAGTAAAAGTATTTTTATTTCCTAAAAGAAAAGGACGAAAAACCGAAGGACAAATTATCGAAATTATTGAAAGGCGAAAAATAAATTTTGTTGGAATAATTAAAGCAACAAAAAAGTTTGCTCTTTTGATTCCAGATAGTAAAAATGTTAATATTGAAATTAATATTCCTTTGAAAAATTTGAAAGGAGCTAAAAATGGCCAAAAAGCAATTGCTCAAATAACAGATTGGCCTCAATATTCAATTAATCCTTTTGGTAAAATTGTTAATGTTCTTGGAAATCCCGGAGATAACGATGTTGAAATGAATTCAATTTTGGCAGAATATGATTTTCCATTATCATTTCCCGATAATGTTGAAAATGAAGCTCTGAATATTGACAAAATTATTAATGCTGAGGAAATAAAAAAACGCAGGGATTTTAGAAATATTTGGACTTGTACTATTGACCCGCCTGATGCTAAAGATTTTGATGACGCTCTTTCAACAAATAAACTTAAAAACGGAAATTGGGAAATTGGAATTCATATTGCAGATGTGTCTTTTTACGTTAAAGAAGATTCATTAATTGATAAAGAAGCTTTTAAAAGAGGAACTTCAATTTATCTTGTTGACAGAGTTATCCCAATGTTGCCCGAAAAACTTTCAAATAATATTTGTTCATTACGTCCGAATGAAGAAAAGCTTTGTTTTTCTGCTGTATTTGAAATGAACTCAGAAGCAAAAGTTGTAAATCAATGGTTTGGGAGAACTATAATAAAATCAAATCGTCGATTTAATTATTCCGAAGTTCAGAAAATTATTGAGGGACAAGAGCAAAAGTTTAAAACTGAAATTTTGCAACTACATAAATTAGCAAGTAAGTTGAGAGAGGAAAGATTTAAAAATGGAGCTATTTCTTTTAGCTCCCACGAAGTAAAATTTAAGCTTGATAAAAATGGAAAACCAATAAATGCTTTCATTAAAGAACAAAAAGAATCAAATCATCTTGTAGAAGAATTTATGTTGCTTGCTAACTGCAATGTTGCCGAATTTGTTGGGAAACCGCTAAATAAAAAAACACCTAAGACTTTAATCTACAGAGTACATGATACGCCTAATATGGAAAAGTTAAAAGTTTTTGCCGAATTTCTTGATAAACTCGGATATAAAATAAATCTAACCTCAAAAAATTCTATTGCCAAATCTCTAAATAAATTATTTAAAGATGTTGCAGGAAAAGGAGAAGAAAATATGATTGAAACTATCGCTGTACGAACGATGGCAAAAGCAATATATTCTACTAACAATATTGGGCATTATGGTTTAGATTTTAATTATTATACACATTTCACATCTCCTATTCGAAGATATCCCGATTTAATGGTTCACCGTATTCTTGAATTGTATTTGGACAACAAACCAAGTGTGGATAAAAATAAATATGAAGAAAAAAGTAAACACTGTTCTGAGAAAGAACGAAGTGCTGTTAATGCCGAAAGAGAATCTATTAAATATAAACAGGCAGAATTCCTTCGTAGTAAAATTGGTGAAGAATTTAATGGATTAATTTCAGGTGTGAGCAAATGGGGAATATTTGTCGAATTGGAGGGAAATAAATGCGAAGGCATGGTTTCACTAAAAGATATGGTTGATGATTTCTATTATCTTGATGATGATAATTATTGCGTTGTTGGTCAAAGAAATGGGAATGAATATAAATTAGGTTATCCCATAAAAATTAAAGTTAAGCATGTTAACCTATCAAAAAAACAAATGGATTTTGAGATTGCTTAGATTCTCTTAGCTGTTTCTAAAATCGAAATTTATATAATCGTTCTATACACTAATATTTTTATAAGCCTAATTTCTTTCTTAAGTCTTTTGGTATTGCATCTTTATGCAACATGATAGACATTGTTTTGTATTTAATGTAGGATTCTGAAGCATAAAAATATCCTTTGTAGGAATTTCCTTTTGTGCCCCATGAATTTTTTACCAAATAGTATTTTGTTCCGTTTTGGTCTTTAGCGATACCACAAATTAGCATTCCATGGTCATCTGTTGTTTCGTAATTATCAAAAGCTTTTTGTCTTATTTCTTGAGTAATATTTTTTTCTTTTCCCGGCTTTTTAAATTTATATAATAAAGCTTCTTGTTCCCTTTTTGTCAACTTTTCCCATTTTGTTCTTTCCATGCCACTCATGTTTTCAATATCTTTTTCAGGAACAATAGCAACTCCATTTTTCCATGAAAAACCTTTTTCGCTGACATCAGCTGCCCAAGTGATGTTGTGGTTATTATTAATTGCAAAATCAAAAACTTCCATTAATTCATTTAAGGGAAGATTATAAACTTGTCCCCAAGACCAATTATCAGGTACTTCTATGATGAAAGGTTTGTAAAAGGGATGATGAGAATATGAAGTTAGTAAAACAAAATCATCCATATTTAAGCCAACAAATTCTTTTGCAAAAGTTTGAGGTGTATATGATTTTCCCTCATATTCAAAAGTTTTTGGAAATTCTCCTAAATAAACATCAAGAATACTATTAAAACCTTTGTGCCAGACAGGTGTTAATTTTTTGTTTTTATTCATAACAATTTTACCAACATATCCGCTCATCACCTGGTCAATTTCGCCATGAATATGATTTTCTTCTCCAATTTTTTTCCCATCGTAAATTTTTTCAGGAACTATTCCGTATTTTTTTATCATATCTAAAACATCGTTTGCTGCACCTCCTCCGGTAAAATTAATTTTTCCGTGCATGCGAACATATTTTTCTGCTTTGTCCGAATATGCAGTTCTTACAATAAACATTTCTGATAAATCAACTTCTTGTTTTCCTTCTCTGAGCATTTCGGCTTCAAGAAGAGCAATTCCTGAAAAACTCCAGCAAGTTCCCGAACGATATTGGTTTTTAACCGGTGTTACCTTTAATTCTTTTTCTAAAGTAAACTTATAACCTTTAATTGTGTCCTTTTTTTCTTCCTGTGCATTAACAACAAAAGTTGATAAAAGAAATGCTGCTAAAACAATAATCTGTAGTTTTTTCATATAATTCAATTTATTATTTTTTTAATTAAAATTATTTCAAAGAGCAAAAGTAATAAAATAAAGGATTTAAGAATCTTTTATTAAAATTTTTGCTTCCATCATACTTTTAATGGTATATTTAACACCTTCTCTTCCTAAGCCTGAGTCTTTAGTTCCTCCATAAGGCATGTGGTCAACGCGAAAAGTTGGGACATCATTAATGATTACTCCGCCAACATTTAATTTGTCAAAAGCAAAATTCATTTGGTCTATTTGATTAGTGAAAACTCCTGCTTGTAAACCATATTTACTATTGTTTATTTCATCTGTAGCTTTTTTGAAATCGGTGAATTTTTCAAGAGTAACAACAGGTCCGAAAACTTCCTGTGAGCAAACTTTCATATAATTATTTGTGTTTGTTAGAACAGTTGGTTCATAAAAGCTTCCTTTTCTTTTACCACCACAAAGAATTTCTGCTCTGTTTCCTACAGCTTCAGCTATCCAATTTTCAACACGAACAGCATTTTCTTCATCAATCATAACCGAAATGTCTGTTTCTTGTTTCAAAGGATTTCCAACTTTTAGCTTCCGAACGTCATTAATAAGTTTTTCAGCAAAATCATTAAAAACTTTATCATCAACATAAATTCGTTGAGTGTGAATGCAAACTTGACCTGAATAAGCAAAGCCACCGACAAGGCATTTTTTTACTGCATTTTCAATATTGGTACTTGAACAAATAATAGCACCGGCATTTCCACCAAGCTCCAAAACAATTTTTTTCTTTCCTGCGTTTTGTTTCATTTTCCAGCCAACTTCGGGCGAGCCTGTAAAAGTCAATAATTTGATTCGTTCGTCGGTAACAAGTAGGTTACCAGTTTTTCTATCCATCGGAAGAATTGACACAGCTCCTTTTGGAAGTTCTGTTTTATCAATAATTTTAGCTAATTCAAGAGTAGAAAGTGGTGTTGAAGAAGATGGTTTTATAATTATTGGACATCCTGCTGCAATTGCAGGTGCTATTTTATGAACAGCAAGATTCATTGGGAAATTAAAAGGAGAAATTCCTGCAATTAGACCTATAGGAAAATATTTTATAATTCCTTCCTTTCCCTTGCCTGCTGATGTCCAGTCAATGCTGATGTATTCTTTCGGAAAGCGTTTTGATTCTTCTGCTGCAACTGTGAAAGTTTGTATTGAACGATTGATTTCGCCTAAAGAATATTTTATTGGCTTTCCCGATTCTTTACATAAAACTTCGGCTAAGTAGTTTTTTTTATTGTTGATTTCTGCTGCTATTTGCATTAAAATTTCATATCGCTTAAATGCAGGTAGATGTTTTAATTCTTCTTCAACGGATTTTGCTTTAGCAATTGCAGTTTCAAGTTCCGGTTTTCCTGCCAAATAAGTTTGAGCAAAAGTTTCATTATTATAGGGATTTTTAACTTCTAAAACATTTTTGGTTTTTAGAAAATTTCCCCCGAGATAGATTTGATAATATTTCATGATAAAAATATAATTTAGATGTCTAAAATAGATAAAATTTTGATTTTAATAATAAATTTAGTATTTTTGGTTTTGCAAAAACCTATTATTAACTAAAATTTTTATATCATGAAAAAGTTCCTACTTTTCACATTATTTTTAGTATTTATTTCCTATGTAAGTTTTTCTCAATCCACAGTTTTTTCCGATAATTTCGAAAGCGGAACAACAAGTTGGACCTTAACAGGAACGTGGGGAACATCAACTGCTCATTATTATTCTTCCAATCATGCTTTGACCGAAAGTCCAACAGGAAACTATGGCATCTCTGTTACATCTTATGCGACAATGACAAGCGGAGCCAATCTCACTTCGGCATTGTCTTCCGAATTAAAATTCTGGGCAATTTATTCTATCGAAGCTGGTTTTGATTATATGTATCTTGATGCTTCATCTGATGGTGGAACAACGTGGAACAATCTTGCTATTTATGACGATACTTCAAGTGTTTGGACGCAATACACATATTCGCTTGGTGGATATGTAGGAAATTCAAATGTTAAAATTAGATTTCGTTTTATCAGCGATGGAGCTGTTGAATTTGACGGAATGTATATTGATGATTTCATGATAACTGCAGACACTGTTGATAATGCAGCACCATTAATTCTACACACACCACCTGTATTTCATCAAGGAACCCTTGGTGCTTACACTGCTAATTCCAGTATTATTGACATCTCCGGTATTTCAGTTGCAGAGATAATTTATAGAGTTGATGGAGGAGTTTTTGATACTATAAATGGAGTAAACACAACAGGAAATGCTTTTCAATTTATAATACCTCAACAACAACCCGGAGCATCTGTAGATTATTATATTCACGCTGTTGATAGTTCTACTCTTGCAAATACTTCATCAACTGATACATTCAATTATATTTCGGGAACTTATGTAAGCTTTGATAACGGAAATGTTGATTTTGTTGATTCTATTAGTCCATCTACCGGAGCTGCTGAGAGAATCACTTTGCAAGGTCCTACTCAGCTTGTAACGATGCTGATTAGAAATTATACAGACGTAAATCGCCCCAATGATAGTATGCTTGTACATGTTTGGAGTAACTCATATGGTTTGCCGGGAACGGATTTAATAACTCCTTTTAAAGTGTTTCCATCTGCAACTCTTCAAAATACAAGTCCAATGACAGTAATTGACCTTAGGCAGTACTCAACTCAATTATCAAATTTAACAGGTGATATATTTATTGGATATACTGTTCCTGTCGGTGGTTGCTGGACAACTATAACACAGCCGGGAACTTATAACAGGTCTTATAAATATTCCGGTTCTGTATGGTCAGCAGCAACAGGAACAGGTGGAAGTTCCGATTTTCATTTTAGGGCAGTTACCGGTGGAATTATTGGTGCGCCCGTAGCAGATTTTGTTTTCGATACAACTAATACACCTCTTATAGCTTTTACTGATTCATCGTCTGACAATCCTACAAGCTGGATGTGGAATTTTAACGATGGCAGCCCAGCAATTACTTTGCAAAATCCAACACATACTTTTACATATAACGGAAATTTTAATGTTTGTTTAACAGTTACAAATGCCATAGGCAGTGATTCTATTTGTAAGATGGTGGCAATAAATTCATATCTTCCTCCCGTTGCTAATTTCAGTTTTGATACTATCGGAGACCCTTCAGTTACTTTTACCGATATTTCAACAAATACTCCTACAAGCTGGTTATGGGATTTTGATGATGGAGGAATAACAAGCACTTTGCAAAATCCATCTCACATTTTTCCTGCTGTCGGTGGAACTTACAATGTTTGCCTAACAGCATCTTCGGCAAATGGAAGCAGTTCGCCATTTTGCCAAAATGTTGTTCTTTCTGTTGGTGCAGGAATAGAAAATATTAGTGGAGGGAAGAGTATTAATATTTATCCAAATCCATTAACCAATAAATCTTTTATAGAGCTTAATAACTGTAAATTGGAAAATGTTTTGTTTAATTTATATAATATTAGAGGAGAACTTATTGATGCCGATTATTCAGTTATGGAAAATGGCATTCAAATTTCAAAAGGACAATTATCAAAAGGAGTTTATGTTTTTAAAATAATTGTAAACGACAAAATATTTTATTCCGGAAATCTTATTGTTCAATAAAAAATTTGAAAAATACTAAACAATTTATTTTGGCTCAAAAGCCTCTATAATTATGTCATCAACATAGATTGTGTCTTTTCCTCTATGCCAAACATAAATTACTAAATTATCTTCAGTTGAGCGTACTTCAGGGCTTAAATAGTCTAAGCTTATTTTGTTCCAATCATTATATTTTATGTCTTCCGGTTTTATGCCAGCAGTCCTATATTTATAAATTTTGTCTTTGTGGTTAAATGTTGCAACCAACAAAGGAGGTTCTTGCTTATAAGCTTCGGGGAGAAAAACAAAAACATTGGAACGTATCCAAACGTGAGATTTTTTTGTAAGGTCTTTGTATTTTATATTTATGCCGGGAGAAAAAGAAATTATATCATTTAATAAAAGTGCCCCTTCTCCTGTATAACTTTTTAAATCAGTGTTTCCATCCTTTTCAAAATTAAAATTGCAGAGCAACTTTGTGTTATAATCTTCTTCGTTTTTTAAATATTCTTCACCATCGCTTGAGCGTTCAACCAAAAGCAATTTTTTATCTTTTTCGCTTACGCTTGTTTTGCCGAAAATTGCAAAATAATATTCTTTTGTCATCCTTGTTTTGCTTATAACATTTGTAATAAATTGCCATGATTGGAAAAGGTTTAGAACAATAAGCATGGAAAAAATGGAGATAAAAATAATAATCGTTATTTTTTTCTTAGTGATAATATTTTCAATCAGAAAACCAAGAGGAATTGATAGAATAAGATAAGCAGGGACTAATGACCTTGAACTAAAACTTGCACCTGCATACCACCAGCAAGTCCAGCTTGAGATTATCCATAAGTCAAGTAAAAAGAATACTAAAATCGCATAAAATATTTCTTTTTTCTTTTTATAAAGATGGTAGAATCCTATTAAAGAAAAAATCATAATGGGTGTATAAATAAACCATCCTTTTCGAAAATCTAATAAGAAATTTAAAATATGTGGTGAAAGAAAATCAAATCCTTCGCCGGCGTTTGTGTAGGAATAATACAGGAATTTTCCGCTTAATAATTTCCAGTAAATTATTTGTGGTAATCCAATAATAATTACACTAACAACAATCGACAAAATATGAACAAAATTCTTTTTTATTAATTCTATCTTCTGGATTAATGTTTCTTTGTTTTTAATGTTCCAAAGAATAGGAATTAAGATACAAATAACTTCGGCGGGTCTTATTAAAATTATGAAACCACATGCAATTCCAATGAAAATTGCATTTTTTAGTTTTGGATTTTTATGCCACTTAATTGTATTCCAAATCAAAATTCCATAGAAGGCAAATAAAATGTTGTGAGATAAAAGAGCACCTTCAAAAACATTGAGCTGGAAATAATTTGTGCCAAAAACTATTATTATCAACAACAAAGAAGTTGTTAAATCATTGAAATAATTGAGCAGAATTTTTCTGAAATAAATTAGTCCGATAATAGTAAAAATTAATGCTCCAAAAGCTATTGAATATTGGTAATGCAAGGACAAACCATCGGCAGGAAATCCAAAAGTCCCAGCCATCAGATGTGCAACAAAAAAGAAAGGAGCATAAATTATTGACATGCCCATAGAATATTTCAAAATCCAATTTCCATTTTCAAGAAGTACAGCTTGATATAAAGTTCCTGTAGGTTCATATTTAGTTAACAATTCAGTTAGCCAAGCTTGGTTAGTTAAGGCTAAATCGTGATAAATGAATTGTGCGGGCAGATATAAATAATAACCAAAAACATCCCATGTTAAAACATTAATAGGAGGGAATATGAATTTGCAAACAACAATTGCGATACAAATTATCAGAAGAATATATTGTGATAATGATATTTTTATTTTCATATAGCTTGTTTTTTTTATTCCAGATTAATAGGATTCGCTTAATACTTCACTTAAAATTTGATTTGAGTTAATTTCTTTTATTCCCGGCAAATGAATTTGATAATACAAAATTATTTTTTCTAAAAGTTCTTTTCTTATTTTGTTTGATAAATTTATTGAGTTCATCTTCTCGTAGTTTAATAGCGATAATTCATAAAAATATTTACTTACATTTTTGTCAATAAAATTGAAATGTTTCGGTAAAATTTCTTGAAAATTTCCTTCTTGTAAATCAAAGTATTTATTAGTTTCAGAATATTTTCCATTAGGAAAAATTCCAAGATATTTGGTTAATTGTATTGCAAAAAGTAGATGAAAATTACTAATTTCTTCTTCAGTTGAGTCTAAAAATTTAACAGAGTTGAAAATAAAATCAAACAAATTTTTATTTGGTTCTTCTTCGCGAATTGATTTATACAAAATTTCTGTGATAAATAATGCAATAGAACTTTTGTAAATTTCAAAAGGCAATGATTTAAAATGATAAGTATTTCGGATTTCTTTTATGAAATTAATTTCCGATTTTTCTTTGTGATACACTTCCATCTCAACCAGAGTAAGAGGTTGAAGCAAATTAGATTTGATTTTTGATTTCTTTTTTCTAATACCTTTCAAAATGTAGGATTGTAAACCCAAAAGCTCAGTATAAATTTTTACAATCACACTGCTTTCGGAATATTTCACCTGATGAAAAATTATGCCTTTGGTTTTTTTTAACATATTTGATGTAAAAAAGAAAATTTAAAATTATAGAAATTTATGAATTATACGAGTTAAATATGCAATATTTGAAGAAAATAATATTTTGAAGTGTTTTGAAATAGTCGGGGCACGACTTGAAGTCGTACTCCGACTTTATAAATAATTTTGATGGAATTAAACTTTTTAAATAAAAAAGAGTCAAAGGGTAAGATTACTAATTATAAAATTTCAATAATGAAAAAACTCACTTCAACAAAATCAGGTATTAAATACTTTGTGCTATTAATTTTAATGTCATCTGTGTTAACATCATACTCTCAATGTGATGTTCAGGCAACTGCTTCTCATGATACAATTTGTGCAGGGGATTCCATCTCTTTATCTGCAACCGGAAATTGTGGTTATTTAATGAAAAATGATTTCAATAATGGGACTGTTGGAATTGGATGGTCTTATACAGGTGCAAATCCGGTAATGACAAATCCATGTGGTCCCGGACCTAATGGAATGCATGTCTGGATTGGAGCAACAGCAACTATACAAAGAACAATGACAACAAGTAATTACAATATTACTAATGGGAATTGCGTAATTAATTGGTTAATGAGATATGGTCGAGATCAAAACATTGGTAATTGCAATGCTCCTGATGCTATGTATGAAGGAGTAC